>JANWHX010000104.1 GCA_025450235.1 Chitinophagaceae bacterium
ACGGCGAGGTAACAAAGGAATGTAGTGACTAAAATTATCTTTTTCATTGCCGGAACAAAGATAACTTAAAGAACCAGAAAGTAGAAGTGACAAAGGTTAAAGATTTCCTGATTAAAATCATGTGTTTAAAACAGCTACAGCGCAATCAATTGACAAAACTCCAATAAACACCAAATCTTAGCATAAAACCGGGATAAGGATAGCCGGATGCGGCAAGGTTGTTTTTAGTGAAATCCAATCCACCGTCATTGAACTCGACCGTATTAATGTTCTCAATTCTGAAATAAGCCTTAAACGAACGGACCCGGAAATGCAGGTAAGCAGCAATATCAGGCCGGTTGCTGATCCGGATACTGTCCTGGTAAAAGAATTGGCCCAATACCGGTGAATAGCCGTCGGCTTTGTAAGGCGTATGATAGCGGCCCTCGATTCCCATGGCAATATTCAGGTTTTTCAAACCAAACCTTCCTTCATAACCGACACGGTTCCGGGTAAATATTTGCGGAATATTTACGGGAGCACTACCAATCTTTTGCTGGAAATAAATATCGGCATGCCAGTAAAAGCCTTCGCCAAGGCTAATCGTTTTTTCTAAAGCAACCCGCAAGACGTTGAAGAGTGAACTGAACTGTTGCGCCTGGCGATAATTGACGATATAGGTATAGTTGGTAAGCAAATAATAATCGCCTGATAATCTTAGGCGCAGCGATGGCTGAAACAAAGACGCAAAAAGATGAGTCGTATTTTCATTCTTAAAATTGTTCGCCTGTGTTACCCTGTAGAAGTCGCTACGGGTATTAAAAATGAAAGAAGGCGTGCGGTTGACATTTTCAAACCCTATTTGAACATATCCTGGTACTTTCTTGCCAGTGGCACGTTGAAGACTGGCGTATGCCGAATAATCCCCAAAATTCAACCCGGTAAAATAGAGTTTGCCATTAGCCACGAAATCCCATTTTTGGTTACGCGTTTTGTTCCGGTATTCGGCATGTCCATATACGTTATAATAATTACTCTTAGAGGGCGCCCGTAATTGCAGATTTTGAATAGCGGCGCCGATTTTAATGAACTGCTGAAGATTTTTTGCATCGGGAAACTGGTAAATGGAAAAATCATTCGTGTATTCTCTCCATTGATCTTTCACCAACACCGTATCAATTGGTGTATTCGCCGTGAAACCATAATAATCTTTGTAATAAATCGAGTCACCGACAAAATCCCTGAACTCATACCGGTACTTGGCAAATGTAAAAGTATGTTCAAATCTAAGGCGGGGATAAAACAACGGCACGACCGTAGAATCAGTGACCAATGAATCTTTTTTTCCAAGATCATATTGTTGCCTGATCAAAATAGTAAAATCGTAGTACCGGTTACCTGAGCCGACATCGGTATCAAAAAAATTCCTGGTAAAATCCGGGTCTCCGCCAATATTGGTAGGGATCAAATACCTGTCTTTATAATCAGGGTCTTTTAAGTCCTCTGTATTCTTGATTCCCCCGTTCTCTCCAGATTGCAACCGGTTACCAAGCATTACAAAGTAATTGCGGTACCGCCTGTTGACTGTCTCATACATATTAGTGACGAGATAATTATTGTGATTGGTTTTTTGATTATTAAAATAACCCGGTGAATTAATAAGCCGGTATTTCAACAAGAAATTCCAATTGGGCTTGATATTTTGTGTATGCATCAACTCGATGATCTGTTCTCCTTTGCCTGCCAGTTGATAGGCCAGCTCAGAATAGGGTCTCGTGGTGTTAAAAAATCGCCCCTTTTCTACTTCCCATTTGTAGATATCAAATGCATGAAAACCCGGGTCCCACCCTGGCCGCAACAGCGGGGAAAACAAAATAGACTTCGAAGCGTTACCGGTATTACCTAAAAAAATATTAGTGGCCGGAATAGGAAACCGGCGGGTATAGTCGCTGATCGACGAGTCCACGGAATAATACCGGGTGGAATCCAGGTAGCGAAACCTCACCGTAATGGAGTCCTCGTTCCTATCTCTCCGTTTTAGACTGTCTCCACCGCCGCCACCGCGACCTGCATTGCTAAGCTGTTTAAAACGATCCATTCCCCCACGCAGGATCTCAGCTTGTGAATATGATTTCGTTGAACAAATAAGGAAACCGGTGATTAGAATACAGATAAACTTATTGCCGGGATTAAACGAAATGAAATGGTCAAGGTTTAAAATTATTCTCACCGAAGAATCATTTTCTTGTTGTATTGCTGCGTATTGAATTTTTCTTTTATACGCTGGCTGGCCAATTTGTTATTTATGCAAATTACTGTTGCAAAGGTACAATGCAGTATCAAAATTGTTAAATAGCGGCTATCAACTCCTTAAAAATGAAAGCAAGTTTAGGTTCGGCATGTTTCGCTGCTTCCAACACCTCTTCATGAGTGATAATATTGTGATCGTCGCGGATGCCTATATCCGTTACTACGCTCATCGCAAATACTTCAAGACCCATGTGATTGGCAACAATTGCTTCCTGCACCGTACTCATGCCCACAACATCTGCGCCAAGTGTAAGGATCATTTTATATTCGGCCTTTGTTTCAAAGGTGGGACCGGTCACAGCCACATACACCCCCTCTTTTACATCATACTTGTTTTCTGAAGCAATATCTTTCGCCAGCTGAATTAGCCTCCGTTTGTAAGGTTCGCTCATGTCGGGAAAGCGGGGGCCAAATTCGTCAATGTTTTTTCCGATCAAAGGATTTGGCGTGAATAAGCTGATATGATCTGTGATGATCATGAGGTCACCCACTTTGTAAGATGGATTGACGCTGCCCGCTGCATTCGATAATAATAGCGTTTCAACTCCAAGCATTTTCATGACCCGGATCGGAAACACTACGTCGCCGATGTCATACCCTTCATAAAAATGAAACCGGCCTGCCATTGCCACAACTCTTTTACCACTCAACCTGCCAAATATCATTTTGCTCTTGTGCCCTTCCACAGTTGACACCGGAAAGTGAGGAATCTTTTCATAAGGAACCTCTTTCTCTATTTCAATTTCTTCAGTAAAATTGCTCAGACCACTACCAAGGACTACTCCCACCTGCGGGATGTGCTTATATTGTTTTTGTAAGTACTTTACCGTTTCTTTTAATTCTTTCAATACTTTCTTACTGCTCATATAATTTAAATAAGAGGGCAAACGTACTGAAAAGTCGGCAAGGCAGGAAGACGGTGAGTCCGGAAGACTGAAAGGGTGAGCGATATTGAGACGGCACAAAGTTTTACTTCCTGACTTCCTGACTTTCGGACTTTCGGACTTTCAGACTTTCAGACTTTCAAACTTTCAGACTTTCAAACTTCCGTCTCTAATATTCGTAGCGGTAAAAATCACAGTACACTTCATCACAAAGCAGCTTTTGCAAAACCCGGTCCTTTAAAACGTCGGTATAATCGATCCATTTGCTGCCGACCTTAATTTTACGATAGATCAATCGTATTCCCTGGCTGTAATCTACCCACCAATTGATGTGGCCCGTATATAATGGCTGAATGGGTTTACCATCCAATTTGTGCCAGCCATAAATTGCCACACGATCGGGTCTGGGATCTCTTGGAATCATTCCGCTGATAACTACATCCTTTTGAATACCGGCGATCAAACCTCTTCGGTTTCTTCTCTGTCCTTCGATTATCAAATGATGATGCCACATGATGGGCGTGCTGTCACGGAAAGCATACAAAGGGACGGGCTCAAGCTTTAGCTTCGCAGATCTGTAAATGTCATCCACCATTTTTCTTGTGGGCAGAAAACAATTGAAACTGTCCGCTACCTTTTGTGCAGCATTTGGAGTGATATTGATCCTGGCCCAGTCATCATCGGTTCCGATGCTCAGATAGTCCGGCGACACATAATAAGTTGCGCTAATTTCCTTTCCTGTTGAAGAATCTGTAACAGAGACATGGACAGGAACGAACTTTTTCAGGAAGGAAGGAACATTACCTGATAATAATTCTTTTATCGCAAATGAGTCTCTCCCTTTCCATTTCATGGCAAATGCCTGGTGATAGAATTCATTGCCGGTAAGAGAAGAGGTTCTTTCCGGCCATCGCATTTTTTTGCTGGTTCCGCAGGAAAAAAAGAAGATCGATGTTATGGTAAAGGTTGAGGTTAAGATAAAGGCTAAGGTAAAGGTTGAGGTTGAGGTTAAGGTTAAGGTTGAGGTTGAGGTTGAGGGGCGATTCATTTATGAAAGATAAATTAAAGTTTTAGGTTAATTGGCTGTATCTAAGTTACCCGGGTTGAGAATTTCAATCTCTATTTATCACCAACGAATTCAGACCAACGACTATCGACTATCAACTAACGACTTCAAACTCCCGACTAACGACTCCAGACTAAAACGACTCAGACTAACGACTAAATCCTATCTTCGCCGCAAAGCATTTTACTTATGAACCTCCATGAATACCAGGCCAAAGAATTATTGAAAAAATACAATGTCCCTGTCCAGGACGGCTTTGCATGCGGGACCGTACATGAAGCTTCAGAAGCATACCGCCAGATAAAAACGCTGTATGGAAGCAACTTCGCCGTCGTAAAAGCGCAGATACATGCAGGTGGCCGTGGGAAAGGAACGGTGAAAGAGACGGGCATCAATGGTGTGAAAGTAGGAAAGAGCCTCGATGATGTAATTGATATTGCAGAAAAATTATTGGGTGGCACGCTGGTGACCATTCAAACGGGTCCTTCCGGTAAGGTGGTTCATAAAATCCTCGTTGCCCAGGATATGTATTATGATGGCCCGTCTCCAAGAAAGGAATTTTATTTATCTATTCTCCTTGATCGCAGCAAGGGTCAGAATGTAATTATGTACAGCACAGAAGGGGGAATGAACATTGAAGATGTTGCTCATAATACTCCCGAAAAGATCTTTAAAGAATGGGTCCACCCTGCGGGTGGATTGCAAAGTTTCCAGGCCAGGAAGATTGCATTTAATCTCGGTTTGTCCGGGGAAGCTTTTAAGAACTGTACAAAGTTTGTTACCAATTTATACAATGGATATGTTGCGCTTGATTGTTCAATGCTTGAAATAAATCCGATGTTCAAAGCAGCAGATGATAAAATTGTAGCGGTGGATTGCAAAATGAATTTAGATGACAATGCATTGGTCCGTCATGCCGATCTTACCTCTTTAAGAGATACAACAGAAGAAGACCCTACCGAAGTGGAAGCCGGCAAATACAACCTCAACTTTGTAAAACTTGATGGCAATGTCGGTTGCATGGTGAACGGTGCCGGCTTAGCCATGGCAACAATGGATATGATCAAGCTTAGCGGCGGTGAACCGGCGAACTTTTTGGATGTGGGCGGCACAGCAAATGCACAAACTGTTGAAGCAGGCTTTAAGATCATTTTAAAAGATCCCAATGTAAAAGCCATTCTGATCAACATCTTTGGAGGGATCGTTCGTTGTGACCGGGTGGCACAAGGTGTAATTGATGCATATAATAATCTTGGTAATATTAAAATCCCCATCATTGTCAGATTGCAGGGAACAAATGCTGAGGAAGCAAAGAAACTGATCGATGATAGTGGGCTAAAAGTACAATCGGCGATACTATTGAGTGAGGCGGCGGACCTGGTGAAGAAAGCTGTTGCTTAACAAAGCGAAGAAGAAAACGAAATCCCGGCTCATCCGGGATTTTTTGTTAGAGGGTATCAATCAATTCAAATCAAATCAGGTTTATCAGCTGCCTGATGGCATCATAATTGTTCCTTCTTTACCGGCATTTTTAGTTTTTTAATTAAATCATCTATATGTCAGCAGTCAAACATACACTGTGTGTAATATTTACCGCATGCTCTTCCTTTTTATTTTTTTCATGCAACAACAGTAATACAGCCTCTGACACGGAAAACTCAAAAACAGATAGTATGAGTACAGTAACAACAGAAAAGGCACCCAACCAGGGCGTCAAAGGCCCTGCTGGTAATTTGTATATAAACGATGGTGGCAGCGGAGAAAAACTTCCGGTGATATTTTTGCATTCGTTTGCAGGAAGCTCACTCGATTGGAAAAGTCAATTAGACTATCTAAGGAAAGAACGGCGGGCAATAGCATTTGATCTTCGCGGACATGGGCGATCTGACGCTCCTGCCGATAATAACTTTAGTGTCGTGTCATTGGCAAATGATCTTGCAGCCGTGGCAGATAGTCTTGGCCTGGACCGTTTTGTATTGGTAGGTCATAGCCTGGGAGGGTCCGCGGCGATCGCCTATGCAGGAAGACATCCTGATAAAGTCGCGGGGTTGCTGGTAACGGGTACACCCGGAAAAACGCCTGCTGCACAAGCGCAACCAATCATCGCTTCACTCGAGTCTGAAAAATATGATACCGTCATGGCTCAATACATGAACAAACTGCTGACCAACGCAAAACCAGAGACAGATAAACTCGAAAGAGAAGGTCTCAATAAAATCCCAAAGCAGGCTTCATTAAACCTTATTAAAGCTGCTTTCAGCTACGATCCGCTTCCTGACCTTCATAAATATCCCGGTCCCGAATTGATCGTGTCCAAATCAAGCGAGGAAGAAGCCAATTCTTTGCATAATTCATTTCCCACGATCCCGTTTAAAACAGTAGAAGGCACCAGCCATTGGATACATATGGATAAACCTGATGAATTCAACAAAATACTGAAAGAGTTTTTGGATAGAGTGGAAAAGAAATGATCTCATAATATTAACCGATCCCCATATTACAACCAGGATTTTTTTTGTATGCAAAAAAATATAAAAGCTACTTTGATAAAAAATTGTAGCTTTTGTCATAAAACCAAAATATATGAGCACCATTGAAACACGATTAATCGCATTGGAAAAAGCCAATCGGCTTTACAAACACATATTGATTACGGTTGCCATTGTTGGAACTATGCTTTTCATAATGGCGTTTGACCGAAAACAACAGGTACAGGAAACCATACAGGCTAAGAACTTTGAAGTGCTGGATAACCAGAATAAAGTGCTGGTGAAACTAACCGCACTTGATGGCAGCGGACGCATCACGACATATAATCCCTCAGGTCAAAAACAGCTGGATTTATTGCCCAACAACGTGGGCGGGGGCTCATTTATCGTATATGACGGAAAGGGCAATATGAATGCAAGAATTACATATACCGATGGTGGCGGTGGTTCATTTGGCGTGTATAATGGGGCGGGCAAACAGGTGATAAGGCTCGGGAACAATTCTTCAGGCGGCGGTGATTTATATGTCCGCGGTAGTTCCGGCGAAGACCGGGTCCGGATAACGACGACCGATTCAGATGCCGGCAGTATCGTCGTCAATAATAATAAAGGCGCCCGTGTGATGCATTTAAGTGTGGCCACAAATCAATCCGGAGTAGCAAATATTTATAATGTCAGTGCCACCCGTATTTGTTCTCTCGGTACAGACGATGATGGCAATGGTGGATTGGATTGCTGGAACACCAGCAGTTCAAAAACGGTGAAACTTCCAAACTGATCTGAATTAACATTGAAATTTGTCGGACCCCATTCGCCAAACGAATGGGGTCTTTCTTATTGTCTGTTCCGTTTATGTCATGACCGGCATTTGTCGAAATGCTTGTTTTGACTACGGGCCCAATTATGCAATCTGTTTTCCTTCCGCATCTTTTTCATAAACAATTTTATGAGAAGATTTATTTTCCTTCAGTTTTCACTGGTCCTTGCCATAAGCAGCCTTTCACAAAAAGATAATCAGCCCATTGTCAGCAAAATTGAAAAAGTGACGGTATTCATGCAAGGGGCCCAGGTGGAGCGAACCGCGACACAACCAATAAAAGCCGGTAAATACAATATTGTCTTTGGCGGCATTTCGCCCAAAGTAGATAAACAAAGTATTCAACTAAAGGCTGACGGTAAACTGACTGTGCTATCAGTTACGCACCAGGTAAATTTTCTTAAAGAACAACAGGTACAGGAGGAGATCAAACAACTTGAAACTCAAAAAGAGCAGTGGCTCGACAAAATGGCATTGGAGAAAAACATGCGCAACGTTTATGGCCAGGAAGAAAAAATGATATTGGCTAATCAAAGTATTAAAGGAGATGCTACCTTAAAAGCTGCTGAATTAAAAGAAGCTGCCGATTTTCAACGGCAGCGGTTAACGGAAATATACCAGAAGTTGCAGGACAATGACCATAACCTTAAAAAAATAGAAGCTGAGTTGCAAAAGATCAATAAACAATTGAACGAGCTGAATCAGAAAAAGGATCTTTCCACAAGCGAAGTGATCGTAGCTGTAGATGTAAAAGAAGCTATGACAGCTAATTTCCGTTTGACTTACCTGGTGAAACAATCCGCATGGTTCCCCACCTACGATATCCGGGTTCAGGATATCAGCAAACCAATCAATCTCCTGATGAAAGCAAATGTCAACCAGCAATCGGGTGAGGATTGGACGGATGTAAAGCTTTTCCTTTCTACGGGCAACCCGAATGAGAATGGGACAAAGCCGATGTTATCACCATGGTATCTACGCTATTATTATCCGAACGTGATGAACCAGATCCGTATCCGCGGCAATAGCAGCGTTTATGGCAGCACTGCCGGGATCAATACAATCACCGGTACCGTAAGAGATCAGAAAGGCCAGCCACTTCAAGGTGCGAGTGTTGTAGCAAAAGGAACCACGACAGGTACGACAACGGACGCATACGGCAATTTCAATATAACAGTACCGGCCAACGCTAATACCCTGGTCATTTCTACAGTGGGATACAACGTCCAGGAGATTGATGTGTCATCCGGTTACAAAAACATATTTATGAAAGAGGCGGCCGCGTCGCTTAGCGAAGTAGTCGTGGTAGGTTATGGTACGACGAGAGACGAATCGGAAAACTTTGATGACAAATCCTATCGAAAGAAAAAGGATGAAACGGCTGTTAATACAACCACTGTTTATCAACCGACCACCACGATTTTCGAAATCGAAAATCCTTACTCTGTTCCTACGGATGGTAAAGTTTATACAGTTGACATCAACAATTTCGAATTAAATGCGCTGTATGAATATTATAGCGTTCCAAAATTGGAAGCCACCGCTTTTCTTACCGCCAAAATAACGGAATGGCAGGAATTAAACCTCTTGCCAGGAGAGGCCAATCTTTTCTTTGAAGGTACTTTTCTTGGCAATTCAATGCTGGATGTCATGAATGCAGGCGATACGCTGAACCTATCGTTGGGAAAGGATAAAGGCGTGATCGTGAAAAGGACATTGATGAAAGAATACAGTTCCAAAAAATTCCTGGGCAGTAACAAAACTGATCGCCGGCAATACGAGATATTGGTAAGAAATAACAAACAGCAGCCGATAAAGATAATTGTCGAAGATCAATTCCCGGTATCAACAAATAAAGATATCGAAGTGGAAAAACTATCTTACGAAAACGGCAAGCTTGATGATGATACAAAGAAGGTCACCTGGAGCCTGTCTGTTGACAGTAAAAAAGAAAATAAATTTCAGTTAGGTTATGCGGTTAAATATCCAAAGGATAAAACGTTGCAATTGGAGTAAAATAAAAGGCAACGCTAAGAGATCAAAAGAGAAAAAGAGAGAAGGAGGAATAGACCTATTGATAACCTTGTTTATAATTGAGCGCCTGAAATAAAGAAAAAGCTATGCATAGCTCTTTTCCCTCCTTTTCTCCTTTCACCTCGTAGTCTTTATTTTTACATCATGAACCGACGTGTCACGATCCGCGATATCCGCCAATCAGACAATCCCTTTCTTTCAAAGATTGTAAAAGGGACGTTGGCCGAATTCGGGGCCAATCATCCCAATACCGTTTATTATGATCCTACAACTGATACACTGTATGAATTGTTTCAAAAACCAGGGGCTGCTTATTTCGTGGCAGAAATAGATGAAGAGATCGTCGGCGGGGGCGGCATTTATCCTACAGATGGTTTACCTGCAGACACCTGTGAACTGGTAAAAATGTATTTACTACCCAATGCAAGAGGGGCCGGGTTGGGAAGAACGTTAATTGAGAAAAGCCTGGTCTTTGCTGAAGAAGCCGGGTATAAAAACGTCTATCTCGAAACGATGCCTGAGTTGAAACAAGCCCTGAAAGTATATGCCAGGTTTGGCTTTGAATACTTGAACGGCCCGATGGGAAACAGCGGGCACACAGGCTGCAGTCTTTGGATGTTGAAAAGTTTAAGAAGTTCAACAGGTTGAAGAAGTTCAAGAACTGTTAAGCATCGGATTAATTTCAAACCTCTCAAACCTCTCAAACCTATTAAACCTCTCAAACCTTTCAAATCAATTCAGCCTTTTCAACCTCCAACCTTAAACCTTTAAACCTTCAACCCTCAAACCACTTCAACCTCATACACCGGGCTAAACAAATAAACCCTCCCGGTATTTATTTCTTTACATTGAAACCGTTTTCTCAGCTTTCTTCCCTTCTCAAATAAGCGACCATCGTTTGTCCGGAATGTTGAATGCAACATTACTTCTTCCACCAGCTGAAATTTACTCCCTGCGGCGTCATATTTTCGTAATACCCTCAGCAGATCATCCTCGGCACAACTTGTAGCCGCGGGGTTACGTAACGAAATCAATAATTCTCTTTCAATATCCGGAGGAAAAAGGTGATGTTTCAAAAACTGGTCGAGCAGTTGCGCATATATAATTTTCCATTCCTTGCCGTGTGCCATGACACTGTTCCCGAATTGTTCGAAAGTGAGCAGGTGAGCCAGTTCATGCAATAAGGTAATGAGAAATGAATATTTGTTTAAGTTCCCGTTTACACTGATACGGTGGTTGTCATGATGTGTCTGGTGACGATAATCTCCGAGGATACTTTTCCTCTCCCTGGCGACAGTAAGATGAACTTTATATTGTCGTAAATAACCCAGCACCGCTTCATAGGTACCGGGCGGTAAATAGTTTTCTAATTGCGAAATGTGAACTTCCTGCTTAGGCATTCTTTTTTTTACGGAGTAATTTGGTAAGAATGGATATTTCTATCACCGTATAAACAATATACAAACCCATGCAAATAAACAACGCTGGTTTATTGATATTCTTTTTGAACGACGTAAAATAGATGAATGCAACGGCGACGCATACAAACAGCTTGATCATGAAACCGGCATACATCGCCCTGACAAAGACATTGGGATTGTCTGAATTCATGGCCCTGCGTGAAAGAAGAAAAGAAATAATATTGACAGAAAATAAAAGAAGATTTCCGACGATCACGACGGATTGATCAATTCCCCATTCGGCCAGTGTATTTCTTCCGACAATAAACAGGCCATTCAATACGATAAAAAACAGGAGCATAGGTCGGAGCAGAACGAGATTACTTCGATTCATCATTTCTTGATTTACCAGTTTCCCTTACCAGCTTATAAAAAATTCCGATTAAGACGAGCAAAGGTAAGGCAACAGTAAACAATGGTGAAGTACGTAGCCATCTGTCAAGCTTCAACCCGGCAAAAACACCAATACCTATGGCAACAAATATCTGTGTGCCAAGGGATGCATAGCGAAGTAGCTCTTTATTGCTATTAGTAGTTGGCGACTGGCTCGGGTTGTCCATTCTTACTCATCTCAATAACATGATTGCTTTCTTCAGTATCGTTAGCCGGCGTGCCCATATGACATTGACCATTAAAGATAGCTGTAGGCTCTACCTGGAGTTTTCCCGCGTAGAGATTCCCTCTCACCACGCAATCACCACGCAATTGAAGCAGGTCCTTTGTTTTTATATTACCGGTCACCTTACCCACTATGTCGGCCTGGTTGCCGGTTATGTTTCCTTCCACCGCTCCATTGGCTCCAATTACAATCTTCGAAGCGCTGTTTACGTTTCCGACGATGGTGCCATCAATTCTGAGATCACTGTTACTGCTGATATCGCCTTTGAGAGTAGTTCCGGCACTCACCAGCGTAGCTCCGCCGTTGCCGTTGGTTGTTTTTTCGGGTTGCATTTCGGTTTTGTTTTTAGTTTTAAACATAGGTTGTGATTTAATAAATATAATTCCGGATGGTCGTTGGTAAAATAAAAAATCTTTTCCGGGTTTCCCATCTTTCTTCAGCAAATTCTTATGGGTAGTGATATTCTTAGTCGTTAGATATCTCGTCCTTCGGTGTCTTTAGCTGTACTGTATCAAGCGTCGCAGGCGTCTCCCCCCGCAACACTTTTTTGACCTGGTCAATATAATTTGCCTGGTTACTGACCTCCCTTTCCAGGGAATCCACCCTGTATTTCATTTGCTGGTATTCGCGGCCTATTTTCAGATCATCATACCCGGGGATATAGTACTTAAGCGGGGTGAAAATGATAAGCGCGACAGTCAGCCCGACCAACAACACAAAAATTGTGCTCAAAGCGACATAAACGCTCAGCCGGGACAGTTTAAAGGTCACTACTTCCTCATACGTATCGTCATTCATAACTACCAGGCGATACCGGTTGCGCAGCCGTTTCAGTGTAGAGCCGGCCTCGAGTTTTGCCATAATTGCATTTTAAAGGGTTTAAAGGTAAGAAATGCAGGCCGATAGTTTCCCTTTATCCACCTCTGAATCCGACCCAAAAAAATTGACCTACTTTTATACTAAATTATCTGAATTTCAGTTATTAAGACTTTAGTTTGAGACGGAACATGCGTTTGACCCGATATATAGCAATTATTGCTTTTTTGTTCATTATCTTTTGCCAAATAACTGCAGATTGTTTTGGCCAGCTCGGCGTTTCCTTTCAACTTAAAAAGCCAAAAGAATTCGACAACAGAACGCTCCGTTCTGAAAAATCTGACAAAGGCAAATTCGGCTTCCCAAAGCGCTTCATTCAAAATACAGTTACCCATTATAACTACTTTTTTAACGCCAATAACAAACTGAATGAGGTATTGGAGAGAGCTAAAGAGTCATTCAGAGATGATTACTCCCAGCTGTTGCCTTTTTATAACTACAGCCTCGATGTAACCGCTGCGGACACAATTCAACTGGATTCTATCAATTATAAATCCCAGACCGGGCTGGCTTTGCACGACCTCCGGAATGATTGGGCCGACAATCTTTATATGTTATGGGGCATATCTTATTATTTAAAAAAACAATTCGACTCGGCATACATGATGTTCCAGTTCATCAATTACGCCTTTGCTAAAAAAGAAAAGGACGGATATTATGTCAATATCGGGAGCAATATCGATGGTAACAATGCATTTAGTATCTCTACTAAAGAGAAAAGCAGTTTGCCGCGCAAAATGTTTTCAGAACCTCCCAGTCGCAATGATGCATTTATCTGGCAGATACGCAACTACCTCGCGCAGGACCAGTTTGCCGAATCGGCCAGCCTGATAATTACACTAAAGAATGATCCGGCATTTCCCGGTCGTCTGCAAAATGACCTGAATGAAGTGCAGGCATATTGGTTTTATAAACAAAACATTTGGGATAGTGCAGCCGTTTATTTGCAAAAAGCCCTTAGTAACGCTACAAACAGACAGGAGCAGGCAAGATGGGAATACCTGTTGGCGCAATTGTATGATATGACGGGAAAATACAAGGACGCTGAAAACTATTATTCAAAAGCTGTCAGTCACACAACTGATCCCATACTTGATATTTATGCACGACTCTTTATGATTCGTGTAAACAAAGATGGGGGCGACAATTACATTGAAAAAAATATTGCTACCCTGGTCCGGATGGCAAAAAAAGATAAGTACCAGGATTATCGGGACATTATTTATTATATGGCGGCACAAATGGAGCTCGAACGCAATAATATAACTGGTGCGCTTGCTCTGCTGGAAAAAAGCACAAGGTCTCCATCCAATGATCTTTCACTACGCAACAGCGCCTTTCTGCAGCTCGCCGAATTATCGTTTGCAAAAAAACATTACCGCCGGGCTTATAATTTTTATGATAGCCTGCAAATGGATGATCCTGCGTTGAAAGATCCCGAAGCTATAACAAGGAGAAAAACTGTTTTGGGCACTATCGCAGAAAATATTGAAATAATAGAACGGCAGGACAGTATGCAAAGAATCGCGTTGATGCCGGAAGATGAAAGAAGGGATTTTGTACGAAAGACAGTCCGTCAACTGCGCAAAGAGCAGGGCTTGAAAGATGAAGGGAGCGCTTCTCCCGGTAACCCGTTTGCCACGCAACCGCCACCGCCTGTTCTTTTCCCCAGCAATGACCCAAAAAGTGGGTGGTATTTTGATAACCAGAATTTAAGGCAAAGAGGGTTGGCAGGCTTTGTTTCAAAATGGGGTGCCCGGCCCAACCAGGATAATTGGCGAAGAAGCGCCGCATTGTCCGCAGTAATAAGACCTGTAAATAACAAACCGGATGTGAATGACCCGGCGTTGAAACTGCAGGCCAATAAATCAACCGCCATCGAACCGACTGAAATAACTTTCTATGGATTATATTCTAAATTACCACTGTCACCTGAATTATTGAAACAGTCGCATGATTCCGTGCAAACAGCTATGTTCAGCCTCGGAATCGCATATATCCAGGGAATCGAAGATTGCGCTATCGGCACCGAAACGTTTGAACAACTACGTACAAAATACCCTGACCATCCGAAGATGGATGAAGTTCTGTTCAATCTTTATTATTGCTACAATAAAAATGGCGAAACTGCCAAAGCAGAGGCCCTCAGAAGACTGATGAATGAAAAGTTTGCCAAAAGCAAATTCACTACCATCGTGACAACGGGAAAGGATCCCGAATCCAATACCGCCAATCCCGAAGCGACGAAAATGTATGAAGGGATCTATGATCTTTTCCTTGAGGGAAAATTTGAAGAAGCTATTGCACAGAAGAAAATGGCTGACAGTCTTTACAGCAATAATTTCTGGACCCCGCAATTGCTGTATATCGAAGCAGTCTATTTTATCAAACAACGGCAGGACAGCGCCGCTAAAATTGAACTGAATAACATTATTAATACATTTCCACAGTCAGCTCTTGCCGACAGGGCCACAACAATGATAGAAGTTTTGGGCCGGCGGGCAGAGATAGAAAAGGAATTGCGTGATCTTGTCATTAATATGCCAGCGCAAGATACCACCAACAAACAAACATCTTCGGTAGTATATATAAATCCAAAGGACACTACCAGGGTCAACCCTGTCGTAAATCAACCGCCGGTAAACCAACCGTTGGTGAATCAGCCGCCGGTAGTAGTACCTGCCACAAATAAGCCGGGAGTTGACACAATCGCTAATAAAACGCAGCAACCGCCGCCCACGAATTATAGCTCAACACCTGAAGCGCCGCATTTCGTAGTAGTCGTATTGAATAAAGTTGACCCCGTTTTTGTCAACGAAGCAAGAAATGCTTTTGCGGGATACAACAGGGACACTTACTATAACAAGCAGATGAATGCGGAACTGGTTGAAGTGGACGCGGATAACCGGTTGTTATTGATAAGCCCGTTCAAAAATGCACAGGAAGCAATCGATTATGTTGATCGCAGCCGGCCGATAACATCGTCACAAATTGTGCCCTGGCTGAAAGGCGGAAAATATTTTTATTCAATCATCACTGAAAGAAATCTCGAAGTATTAAAGAATAGTAAGGATATTGACAAATACAGGCAATTCCTTGACAGGACTTATCCTGGTAAATTCTGACCTCACCCCGCCTCACCTCTATCCTCTCCACAGGTGGAGAGGGGGTTTTGGGAAAAAATTAATTTGAAGCATTATACCACCGCAGAGCTTTTGCTTAATTTCGGGAAAACTAAATAACGATATCCTGGTTCTTAATAAATTTAGTTGCTAACTAAAAACCGATCACTATGGCATTTAACCTATTCTCCGGAAAAACCAGCAAATCAGCTAATACCAATGGGGGATCAAACGGCAAATCACCGGTAAGAAGGTCGGTCCGCATTTTCTGGCGGATCTTTCTAGGTGGTTTTGCAGCATTGATCCTGTTTATTGCCCTTGCCAACTTTGGAATCTTTGGCAAAATGCCTTCGTTAAAGGATCTTGAAAATCCCACCATTCAGCAGGCTTCGGAGGTATATGCTGTAGATGGAACACTCATGGGAAAATATTATACCGAAAGAGGCAACCGGAGCAATGTTAAATACAGGGATATATCGAAACATGTTATTGAAGCGTTGATATCAACAGAAGACGAACGATTTTATAACCATGCTGGTATTGATTTCAAATCTACATTAAGAGCCATGGGCACGCTCGGGAGGCAAGGTGGCGGCAGCACTATTACCCAGCAATTGGCAAAAGCTTTATTGGAGCAGGGCAGCAAGAATAAAGCATGGAGAGTGATCGAAAAGCTCAAAGAATGGATCATTGCAGTTAAACTGGAAAGGAATTTTACCAAGGAGGAAATTGTAACCTTATACCTTAATGTCGTTCCTTTTGGAAATAATATCTATGGTATCCGCAACGCTTCACGCACATTTTTTCAAAAAGAACCAGACAGGCTCACAGTAGATGAAGCAGCTTTATTAGTAGGAATGCTTAAAGGTAATACCCTTTATAATCCGGTCAGAAACGCCAAGGCTTCTTTTGACAGGCGCAATGTTGTATTATCACAGATGGAAGGTAATGGCAAACTGACGGCGGTGCAGGCAACCAAATTCAAAGCGGTCCCTATTGACATGACCAAGTACAAAAAGATGGATGAGAATACGGGATATGCTCCTTATTTCCGTGAAGTATTAAAGGATGAAATAAAAGATGCATTAAAAGGAGTTGAAAAACCTAATGGAGATTCATACGATATTTACCAGGACGGCCTGAAAATATACACTACTATTAATCCACGTATGCAGGAGTACGCGGAAGAGGCAGTGACGGTGCAGCTCCCTGTGTTGCAGAAAGCATTGAACCAGCAGGCGAAAGTGAAAAATGGCTCAATTTGGAAAGAACACTCCGAGGTGCTCGATAAAGCAATGAAAGAAACCGAACGGTGGAAAAATCTTGCCGATGATGGCTTAAGTGATAAAGAGATCAAGGCCACATTTTATAAGAAAGTGCCGATGAAAGTATTTGCCTGGAATGCCAAACGCGAAAAAGATACGGTGATGACACCTTATGACTCCATTAAATATCACCGGCAGTTGCTCCAAACAGCATTTATGGTGATGGATCCCGTAACAGGAGAAGTAAGAGCCTGGGTGGGCGGAATTAATTTCAAAACATTCAAGTACGATCATGCTAATCTCAGGACGAAAAGACAAGTTGGTTCAAGTATAAAACCATTATTATACACACAAGCTGTAGAAGAAAGGGGTTTTTCAGCAGAAACGGAAGTATTGGATCAACAGCAGACATTTGGGAAAAATCAATTAGTGCCGGCTACGGGTAAAACATGTAGCGGTAAAACCATTACCATGGCGACGGCACTGACCTGGTCAAAAAACTGCGCTTCTGCTTATATTATGAAGCAGGTCGGCCCTGAACAATTTGCTTCATTTCTTGGTCGATTGAATATCCCGACGAAAGTCGAGCCCTTTCCTTCTATTGCATTAGGCTCCTGTGATCTCTCGTTGTTTGAAATGATGTGGGGTTATAGCATTTTTGCCGGTCACGGTTTTTCAACTAAGCCCTATTTTATCAGTCGCATTGAAGACAGGAATGGTAATGTGATCAAACGTTTTGATTATAGCACCAACCGCAAAGAGGTAATAAGCGAAGTAACAGCTTATAAAATGGCAAAGATGATGGAGGGCCCGGTAACGAAAGGTACAGCGGCCGGACTTATGTACCGGCTGGGTGCTAAAGAAATGGGTGGCAAGACGGGTACGACAAATTCAAATGCAGATTTTTGGTTTATGGGTTATACTCCGCAGCTATTAGCCGGAACATGGGTGGGATGTGACGATCGTTTTATTACCATTGAAAGTTCAGCTTATTTTGGTGGCTCCGTAGCAAGGCCTATATGGGAAGCGTTTTTCCAAAAAGTATATGCAGACAAAACGCTTGGTATTGATAAAGAAGCAAGGTTTGCAAAGCCTGCTGAAATGGAGAATGAATTGAATAGCGCTACCCTGGAAGAATTGCTTGAAAATACAGAACCAGGTGGCGATGACGAGGGTGTTGGCAATCCACAGGATTATCTTCCAAGCAACGATTATCTTGGTCCTGAATCAAAACCATTACCTAAAGATGAGAATGTTCCAAAGTCCCCTAAACAAGATAGCATTGATAAAAAGATGATTAATCCGGATGAAAAGCCGATAGGCGCCGCGACAGATCAACCGAAAAAGAAAGGGTTTTTAAAAAGGCTTTTCGGGAAAAAGGAAAAGAAAGAATAAATCACTTTATTATAAATATCCAAACGGTTTCTTCGAAACCGTTTTTTTCATTAGCGCCAAAATGGAATTGCGTCGGCATCATTAATACCATTCGCGGTAGCGCTCAGTTTGAAAGGTATATTAAACTCGTTAAACAAAAAGCCACCGATGCACGGATTAAGGTCGCACTCTGAAACTCCGTGCATCCTGTGGCTAATTCAAATTAGCCTGGTACTCCAATTGCCTTAAGGCATCAAACCCTTATCTTTGCCACTATTTAATAATCCTTTATTTACGGATTAGCAGTAATTCCCATATCGCTCTTAGTTTGTTAACTATCCGGGAAGACCTGCGGTCATGAATTTAAAACCCACAACTCGCATGGCAGATATCTTTCAGCGTCTTTTGAAACATTATGGCCCAATCGGCCAGCATCGGGAAAGAGCACACGGATATTTCACTTTTCCAAAATTAGAAGGGCCCATTGACAGCAGGATGAAATTCCGGGGTAAGGAAATGATAGTTTGGAGCCTGAACAATTACCTGGGTCTTGCCAACCATCCCGATGTAAGAAAGGCTGATGCTGAAGCGGCTGCCAAATTTGGCCTCGCCTTGCCAATGGGTGCCCGTATGATGAGTGGCAACAGTAATTATCATGAACAATTGGAAGCCGAACTCGCTGCCTTTGAAAGTAAAGAAGATTCTATATTGCTGAATTACGGATACCAGGGTATGGTCAGCCTCATTGATGTAGTCTGCGGACGTCACGACGTGATCGTTTACGATGCTGAAAGCCATGCATGTATCATTGATGGTCTCCGGTTATCTCCGGGTCATCGTTATGTGTACAAGCATAACGACATGAAGGACCTGGAAAAGCAATTGCTTCGTGCTTCCATTTTAATAGAAAAACAAAACAACGGCGGCATACTTGTTATCACAGAAGGTGTATTTGGGATGGCGGGCGACCAGGGTAAATTGACCGACATCGCAGCGTTAAAAGAAAAATATGAGTTTCGCTTATTGGTCGATGATGCCCATGGGTTCGGTACATTAGGAAAAACAGGAGCCGGTGCGGGTGAAGAGCAGGGTTGCCAGGATCAAATTGATCTTTACTTCTCCACGTTTGCAAAATCGATGGCGTCTATCGGCGCCTTCATTGCCGGTGATCATAAGATCATTGATTACATACGATATAATATCCGCAGCCAGATATTTGCCAAGAGCCTGCCCATGCCGCTGGTGATTGGTAATCTTAAAAGATTGGATTTGTTGCGCACCCAGCCGCAGCTAAAAGAAAAACTTTGGGAAAATGCGCTTAAACTGCAAAATGGTTTAAAGAAACGGGGATTTGATATTGGAAAGACTGATTCTGTCGTTACACCTGTTTACATGGATGGTGGCGTAGAAGAAGCCACAGCAATGGTAATGGACATAAGAGAGAACTATCATATCTTTTGCTCTATTGTCGTTTACCCTGTTATTCCCAAAGGGCATATTATTTACCGGCTGATCCCTACTGCCACCCACACAGACGAGGACATTGAAAAAACACTCAATGCATTTTCTGAAACAAAGAAAAAGCTGGATGCCGGCGAATATAAAGTTGAAGCCATTCCTGACATGGCAGAAGTGACCGGCAGACGTTTTGACTATTTAACTGATAAGCCGAGAAACAAATAAGCTCCTTAAAATCTATCAGGAAATATTGTTTGCTATAAAATAAGATCCCGCTGTTGGCGGGATTTTATTTTATGAATTTAGTGCGGGCTATCCCCTATTAAAAAAGAAACCTCCCGAAGAGAATCGGGAGGGCCCTAATCAAAAACCATTAACCATTAAACCTTATCCTATGAAAATTCACTGCCAATATCGGTAATAAAGATTTAATACAAAATTTTTTTTTGCACTTTTCTAAAAAAAGGCCATAATAACAAGTTTTTTTGATTAAGCTCAATGTGTCAACAACCAATCTCTCCTGCATAAACCTGCAAGCTTCGCGTTGCAATCGTTTGTGCAAATTAATTTACCTTCACTTCCATTATGAATTTTGTGAGACTTAAATGAAAAAACTTGTAATAGCAATAACGGGCGCTAGTGGCTCATTGTATGCAAAAAACCTGTTGGATAAAATCGCTTCGCTTCAAGGCCAATGGAACGAACTTGGCCTCATAATGACCGAGAATGCAAAACAGGTTTGGAAAACGGAATTGGATAACGAAGCGTATAATGGTTATCCCTTAAAAATCTACGGCGTGCAGGATTTTATGGCCCCCTTTGCGTCGGGTTCGGGCAATTATGATACAATGATCATCATTCCTTGTTCGATGGGAACATTGGGAAGAATCGCGTCCGGGATTTCGAATGACCTGATCACAAGAGCTGCGGATGTCATTTTAAAAGAAAGAAGAAAGTTGA
>JANWHX010000105.1 GCA_025450235.1 Chitinophagaceae bacterium
AATCCATGGCCCACCTTACACCATCTGCTTCCATCACAAAAGAACCAATATCCATATGTGCATGGTTCACGGATGCTGATCCGCCTTTGAACCCTACATATATTGCCGAGGAATCGGTCCATGAAGTGCGCATTAAAGCGACTGGCATTTTACCTTTTCCCACCCACATCAATGATTTCGGCTTCGTCATTTTATCCAGACCAACTCCATTACTCCATAACATTATGGCAGGGAGTAAACGGTTCCCAACAAAACTTTTGGTTTCACCCGTTATTAGCCTGCTTCGTTCAATCCATAATAAGGACGGGTCTTTTGTTTTCGCAGCAAACCAAAACATAGCAGGTTGCAGTCCCCCGCCTGAGCCTGCATCCGAATAATTAAATGGATTACCGGAAGGTCCGGTCATATTTTCTAGGTAACGTGCTGACTGTAAAAAACCGGCTTGCTGACTTAGACCAAAGTCTTTCCCGAATAATTTTTCAACTGCGCTGATGAACATTACGTTAAAGCTGGTGCCATAACCCCAGTACCCGTAGCCTTCGGGGTAAGCGCCATCAGGACTATAATCCTTCATGGGAAGAACAATCGCGTCAATAGCACGGTTAATGACCTGTTTTGCCAAAGGCGGATTATCTTCATAAATGGCTATGGCGCCATAGGTCATTCCTGCGTTGCACACCTGGTTCCAGTTGTGCGTCACTCTCAGCCAACTGTTATTTTTTTCTTCCAACGAAGGCTCGATCCCTTTTTTTATGATAGCTTCTTTTATTATTGCCTTTGAATCCTGCGATAAATCATTGAATAACCAATCATATCCAATGGACATTGCCATTGTCATTTCTGCTACATCCAAAAAATGCGAAGGGTTCCAATCACTAAAGGCAGCAATAGCCAGCATTTCTTTTTCACACCGGTCCCGGTATTTCTTTTGCCCGGACATACGATATCCATAAGAAAGAAAGAAGATGCGGCGAATAGCTTCTCTTGATTTATCGAGCAAGCGACGGCCAATTTGTATCCTTTCAATCGGCGGCTTTGTGATTATAATATCACATTCCCCCAGTATCGATTGGTGAAGTTTGTCCCATATTTTATCCCCGGCAACGGTTTTTTTAACAGCATCTTCTTCCCCTTTGAGCATCAGTATCCGTGGATGTGCGGGAATTGCCGGGTCGGGACCAATATGATCCACCTGGGCAAATAAAGTTGAATTAATTACGAGGAATGCAACACTGAATTGAATCAAACATTCATTTATTTTCATACAGCAATAGAATTAAGGTGTGAAACCGGCGGATACTAAAGTAAGGCTTTTCTCAGCCTCTCAAATCATTATTCATCACGCGATATTTTTTTGGCGACATGCCGATAATTGTTCTGAAACGTTTCGAAAAATAATAGGGGTCATCAAAGCCCATACCGAATGCGATATCTTTTACCGACCTGTTAGTAAAATCCAGTTGCTGGCAAGCCTTCTGCATCTTCATCTGCACAAAATAATCGATAGGTGCATACCCGGTCTTCTGTTTGAACAGGTTCGAAAAGCGGGAAACAGAATAATTATATTGTTTGCTCAGGTCATTCAGCGAAATATTATCCTTTATATGCTCCTGCATATATAATATAGCGCTATCCACACAATCAACTTTGTCGCTGGCAGCGGCCTCATAATGCCGGGAATTGTAGACAAAAAGGGTAAGAAACTCAGACAGGCACATATTTGCAAATAACAGGTTATCTATACTATAACCCAGTTCAAGCGTTTTATATATTTTGGAAAAAAGAGGAATGATGTCGCCGGTGTTTTTAATATAGAAGGGCTTGAAATGTTTTTGCACTGCCTGGACTTTATTTAGCTGGGGCAAAGAATCGCCGCCAAAATGTATCCAGTAGATACTCCACGGATGCTCACGGCTGCTGCCATAAGAATGTTCGACGTTCTGGGGCAAAATAAAAAATTCGTTCGGCGCTACTTCAAAATGCTGGCCGCTGATTTCGAACCACCCACGTCCGTCCACGCAATAAAAAAGAAAATTCTCCGGTAAGCCTTTCTTGCGGTAGGTATAATGATCTTTAGCTTTGGGATAATACCCGATAGAACAAATATGAAGATGTTTAAGCAACGGATTACTCTGTACCCGTGATTTTAATATGGTTTTGGGGATTTCAATACGCTGGCGGCCGAGACCATACCATATATTTTTATGCGACCCTTCTTTATTTTCTTTCTCTTTCATGATTGCAATCGTTCCGGCTGGTCAATTTACTGAAAAGTTTCAAACAATAAGTAAAATGGAAACAGATGGCGGTCTTAAAATGAATTACACAGAGATTCACAGAGAAGACGCAGAGAGCCACGGAGAACCGGACTCTGCGGTTCTCTGCGTTCCTCAACGGTCCTCTGTGGACCGTTGTAGTACCTATTAAATAAACTCATAAACTACGAAACAGACAGCTCCAGACAGCTAAATAAAACCTATTGCCTATTTTCGCAAACCATAAATCAACTAACAAATGATTGCGATCCGCTTTTTTGCCAGACCAGTTGTGCTTGTCACCCTCCTTTTTTTATCAGGTGTGAATTTTGTGTCCGCTTCCATAAATCTCCCCTCATTTTTCAGCGATAATATGGTCCTCCAGCAACAAACAGACGCAGCTATCTGGGGCTGGGCCAACGCCAATAGCAGCGTTCAGTTGACATCATCCTGGAATAAAAAGAAATACACAATAAAGGCTGATGCCTCCGGTAAATGGAAGGTAAAGATCAGTACTCCGGTAGCCGGTGGTCCTTATGAAATAACCATAAGTGACGGCCAGGCGATCACCCTGCATAATATTCTTATTGGTGAAGTATGGTTTTGCAGCGGTCAATCCAATATGGAAATGCCGATGAAGGGTTTCAGGGATCAGCCCATCAAAGGATCAAATGAAGCCATATTCAATTCAACGAATGATTGGATACGTATTTATAATGTTCCCCGGGCTGTTGAAAGGCTTTTGAAGGATACAACCAAGACCTCATGGTGGAAATCAGCCAGCCCTGAAAACATCAGCAATTTCTCAGCAACTGCTTATTATTTCGGGAAGCTGTTGCAGCAACAATTAAAAGTTCCCATCGCACTGATCAATGATAGTTATGGCGGTTCACCCGCAGAAGCATTCATGAGTATTGATGCATTAAAGGCATTTCCGGAAATAAAAATTCACAGCGCAACAGACACGTCCAGGTTGAATAACCGGAGTGCAACCGGATTATACAATGGTATGATCCACCCGATTGTTGGTTATACCATTAAAGGATGTCTCTGGTACCAGGGCGAGGCGAACCAGGACAGGCCCGATCAATATGAAAAACTATTCCCGGCAATGGTGGCGCAATGGCGCAGTGAATGGGGGCAGGGCGACTTCCCGTTTTATTTTGCACAGATCGCTCCTTATAATTATTATCAACTTCCGGTTACAGCCAGGACAGACAAAATGAACTCCGCATATCTTAGAGATGCGCAACGTAAGGCGGTAAACAAAATTCCTAACAGCGGAATAGTTGTACTAATGGACAATGGCGAAGAGTTTGGCATTCATCCGCCCGACAAGGAAACCGTAGGGAAACGTTTCGCGTACCTGGCATTTGGAAATACTTACGGAATAAAAGGATTTGCATATCAAAGTCCCGCCTACGATTCATTACTTATCAACGGGAATGTTGCCACGATCAGATTTAAGAACGCACCCAATGGCTTAACAACTTATGCGAAGCCATTGACTCAATTTGAAATTGCCGGTGCTGATAAACGTTTTTATCCTGCTACGGCATTTATCCGTAATGGAACAGTCCAGTTATCGAGTCCGTTGGTTGGAACTCCTGTTGCCGTTCGATATGCTTTTAAGGATTTTATTGTGGGAGAATTGTTCAGTACGGAAGGTTTTCCTGTTTCTTCATTCAGGACGGATGACTGGTAAAGCCTCCCCCTAAATCCCCCTCACAAGGAGGGGGACTTGCCTTCGTAGGAAACTATCAATTATTTTGGGAACGTTTGTCTCTAAATGATCTCATCATTTCCATCCTTCATACTCTACATCCCCTCTTCGGAGGGGTCGCAGGGTTTTCTGACTGAAAACATTTCAAGAGGGGTGGGTTTCTGAGCTGAAACAAAAAGACAAGACGAGAAGAAACGAGAAATAGTGACGAAGTCAATTTTGGAATTTCGTCAATCTCATTTCTTATTTTTTTAGTTCTTATTTGTCGGATCTTTTATCTCTTGCTCACTTAAACATTAATTCGACATCCCTTGCCCTGGTTTCCGGCAGTACTTTCATCAGGACCACTTTCCCACCCTTTAATTCTGCTTCAACGGTAGTATTATAAGGAGCATGTAGTTTGAAATGCACGTCAATATTCTTTGGCCATGCGGGAAATAACAGGATCCGTTTATCATCAACCTGCAATAACATTTCCTGCAAACCAATCATGCCGCTACCACCCCAGTTATGATCGGGTACCCAATCGAATCCCGGTCCCCAGAATGCGGGAAATCTTCTCTCTGAATTCTTTAGTTTCAATGATGTCAACTTCCACGCTTCATCTGTTAGTCCAAGCCTTGCTGCCCAAATATTATCTTGCTTCCACCCGACATGACTTCTGAACTTTATTACGTTGGTATCGTATTTCCATGTGTTAAGAGCTGTATCCAATCCCGGCTTACCAACACCATATATACCCCAGGGAAATACAGGGTACAGTTGTGGTGACTCGGTGTTGTTTACCCTTTCCCAGCTTTTCGCAGGAGAAATCGTCGCGTAGCCATTATACAAGTGAAAATTGAGTGGAGGCAGTCGGGATAAAAACTCCAGTACATAATGCGTCCGCCGGCTATTAAGTGAATCGAGGCGCCTTACTTCAACTGAGGCATGAAAGTGTTTGCCAGAATTTTCATTCATCCATTCCAACGTTCTCATCGCAATCGACTGTAGTGCCGCAATGGTTGACGTGGAATTGTAAGCCATTTTGAATGTCTCTGCACCACTCCCGGGATATAATATGAGTTTACCTTCTCCATCTAGTGCCTTTACCCCCCGTTTCCTGGCGAGATATTGATAGTGCTCATCGAAAAATCGGAGACAGCTCTCAATAAAAGGAATTCTATTCCCGATATCTTTCCCGGTATATCGTTCTTCTTCAAGCATCATCAGGCAGAACTCAAGAACAGTATCCCATTCGTATTCCAGCCAGGCATTGAATTCAAGACCTTTGTCAAAATCATCCGGTCGCTTTTGTCCATACTCCGCGTAATTCGGTAATCCATAGTTCTCCATCTGTTCGGTAAAACAGGCACCCGCGTGATTCCAGTAAACTTTACTTCTTAATTCGGCGTTTCTTAAAATCCTCAAGTAAAAATCCAACTGTGACTGCATCATATCCCAGTCACCACTCTTAATCATCGGAAAATATACCAGCCGCTGGTTTTGCATGGTATGAAGACCACCGCCCCAATTCCGGTAATCCGGCGTCAATTTATTAGATGTGTCCGTGAAAACGGGATCAACGGTTAGTAAACCACCGTTGAATTTGGTGGGCCATATCCCGTGAGCATTGCATGCGAGCATGTAACGAAATAACTGGTAATTCCGTCCCACCTCCCAGTCTTTATTACCTGCTTTGGTCTCTTCGATAATAACAAAACTACGTTCCCAGAATTGTTGCCACCATTGTTGTGTTCTATCAAAGGACGATTTGCTGTTTGCCAGATAGTTCCACTCCAGTGAATCGAGCGATCGTTTCCAGGTGTTGATGTTTTCAACCTGGGCATTGTGTAAATAAACGTTTAGCGAATTTGCTTTTGCTGCTTTCTTACTTTTTAATCTCCAACCCTTGAAATCGGTATCGACATAGACTCCCTGGTAAGTGCCGGCTGCATAGAAGTTTTGGCCACTCATCGACCCGCCAAATGCGAGGTGCTTAATCGGATTATACAACTGGCCTTTTACGACATCCATTCCCTGCTGCGTCACCGTTGCATCGAAAATCGTTTCGTCATCGTTGTGATGATAGAACAAAACCTTATTTTCCTTAAAGTCGATAATATCCTTTCGATAAACATTATTCTTTGGTGCGGCCCATTTCCACGAGTTGGCAAAATTCTCGCGTGCCTTGATGATCCTGTCCTGGTAGCGCCAGCTTTCATAAGAAGCTTCCACAGTTATCTTTTTGTTCGCATTGATATCAATATGCGCAACAGGACTGAAAACATCAGCCCATATTTTTATTGTGGCCTTCACACCATTGCCTTCTCCTTCTACCGTTACAAAACCTTCCTGCAGGTGCAATTCTTGTTTGAATACTTTTCCATCAAAAGGGCTGGGAAACAATTTTATCCGCAGCCTCCCGACCTTCATCAGGGCATTATCTTCATTAAAACTTCCACTTCTTGCAACATAAATAAGCAACTCACCATTTTCCATCCATACATTCATTCCGATATCGCCGCCGCCGCAGGGCATGGATTCGGAGGGGTTTTTACTTTGGCTGTTCCAAACGACATTATAGTTGGATTGCTGCGCCTTTGTCACCGCAGTAATAAAACAAAACATTAGTAATAATACCTGATAACTCATTTGAAAACAAGTTTTACATTACCCACCAGACCCGCAGGCAGCAAGGGCTTGTCTTTTAACCGAAACGGAGCTGTTGTCCATGTCACCCGCTTATCGGGCGAAAGTAAGTTATCGCCAATTAACCGGTTGTGCCAGGTGTTGGTAACTTCAATTTCGATTTTATTATCACCTGGCCTGACCGCTTTTGTTATTTCCAATTCCAGTGGATAGGTCCATAATGTGCCGCATGCAATTCCATTTACTTTAACCGTAGCAATATTGAATATTGAATCCAGCACTATCCATGCCCTCTTCATTCCAGTATTCCATGTAAACGAGTTAGTATATAACGCACTACCCGAATAATATTTTACCGATGGTTCCGGGGACCTGGTCCAGCTTGTTAATGTATCAAATGTCTGAGTATTTTTTGGCCCACCCCGCGACTGATCAAATGTTACTGTCCATTTGTTGTTGAATTCTGCGAGTTCACCCGGTTCCGACGTAACCAAAGTGATTAATTTTTTGGGATCCTGTTTCCCTTTAAATACAACGAAAAACGATTGATTAGCTTCAAATGGTATTTCCAGTACCGTCCGATCCAACTGGCTACCTCCAACATATTCATAGAAAATGAAACGGCTGCCCGAAACAGGATCAAGTATTTCCCAATCTTTCCCTTGTATTCTAAATGATATCTTAACTGTTTGCGATCGGTTTAGTTGGTTGGAAATAAAATAAATATCGGCATCCGGGGTCTTCCTGTGGGCCCATGCGACGGAGGACCCATTGCTTTCAATTGCCACATCTTTTTTTACACCCTGTTTCTCAAACGAACTTTCTATAAAGGGCGAAGAGGATACATTCTTATTGTCATTAAAAGATTTGATAAGCTCGTTGTCAACAATTATTCTTGCTCCGGCCATTGCCAACTGTTTTAATTTATTCAGAATGACATTGTTGATAATCCCATTGGGGTTCATCGGATGCTTTCCAGGTATTACAAGGACGGCGTAGTTGGCGCCGCCGGGCGTCAGCACTCTCCCATTCACTACCTTCATTGTCATTAACACATCAGGATTGAAAGAATCATAAGCATAACCATTCAACGGGTCAATCCAATCTTCAGGATCAGCCATATTCGCTGAATGAGTAACACCATCAGGAATTTGCCTTAGCGGTTGTCCTTCGTTTAGTAATCTCCTTTTTTCTGCTTCAACTTTTTCTTTCCCGAATATTCCGGGCAATGTATTGATTAACCGGTCAGGTAACACAGAACGCCGTGGCACTTCCTCACCAGTAAAGACGGCAATGTCTACAACAGGGTTTCCCATTTGTAATAATGCCTGGCATCTCGTCAAATAGTCGATCCATACTTTGCTTTGTTTGAACCATGTCTGATCTCTTTGAAAATATAAGCCTATGCCATCCAAAGTCATCCCGGGTTTTTTATCCATCCATGGATTATGAGTAAACACATGGAGGACCATCTTGTTAATACCTATTGTAAAATTTCTGTCACCTACCGATTTTAGGTTTCCCGGATGCTCGCCCCAGTTCATTCTCACTGAGGTAAAGGCTTCCGCCTGGATAATATTCTTACCATAAATATGTCCACCGCTGATGGCATCCAACATATCATTCGGTTTGTCATGGGTCGGACTGTTCAACCAAAATTCTCCCATCGGTAAATCCGTATTTTTATAGTGTAATAATCCGTCGCTCACCATTGTTGGAGCTATTGCTTCCGCGCTGAAATGGCAGCCTTTTTCATGAGCGAGCTTCTTTAATGTAACATAAAATACATCGTTCACCAGCTCTGCAATTGTTTGACGCACATCATGCAAAAACTTTTCTGATGTCGCTGCGTTTTCTATCGGCACACCTGCCATGGCTGGCAAGTATGGCATCAAATCATATCCTCTTCTCTTTTTGAACTCACCCGGAAATGTCATACTCCAATTTTGGCTGCCACATTCCCAGCTATCCACATGAAAAACCTTTAATACTTGTTTTGACAGCACAGGATCTGTTTTTTGAAAAGCTTTTGCAAACCAGTTATCAAATTGCTTTTTGATGGCGCCCGGATTGAATTTATCACATTCCAAACCTTTGCCTGCACCACCCGTCGCGTTGGTATGACCGGTAGATGTATGACCCATTCTTACTATTATCCAGTTTCCAGCCGGTGCTGACCAGTTCAAATTTCCATCTGCATCCATTTTGCCGGATAAATTAATAATAGATCTTAATGGAACTGCTGAGCTTCGTGGCACCTGCTCTTCAGTTGTGCTTTTACTTACTCTCCATATGGAACCGTTCTTACCTTCGTATTGATTAATTACAGGTTCATCTGATAAATAAATTCCATTTACTTTAAAGGATGGCCTCCATTTGGCTGCATCAAGGTCTTCAGCACCCGGTTCCGATCCTTCCTTATTATATATGAATCGAAAATATCTTGCTGTCACGGCGGGAATTGCATGTGTAACATCTTCATCCGTATCCTGCCAGCCATGACGTGGCGGTTCCAATCTTGTAATAGTTCTGAAATTTTCCCCATCCTCGCTTGATTGTACGATCAAACGATGAGCCTGGTAGTTATTCCCACCTGTATGAATTTTTATGGATCGACAGGTAAGGGGCAGAGGATACTTGTATTGTATCCAGCAGGTAGTATCGCTTCTGAAGCTTTGTTTGTCGTCACCGGGAAACGAAAGAAAGTTTGCTCTAGTGCCATTGCTGGTTGTTACTGTTGGAATAAGTGTTGTATCGCTAAAAGCAGTTGAGTTGTTTGCCGGGTATGCAAATACCGCGATGTCTTTATAATAATTTTCGTTGGCATCCGGCCGGGATAATTTTATCTTCCTGGCCTGGTCAGCTTTGATATACGTTTTGGTCCAAACTATTTTTTGCATAGAAAGGTCAGGTGTGATCCATGGTCCGCCTGCCAGGGCAAAGCCATCACTGACATGCATAGCCAGTTTCAGATCAAGTCGCTTTGCTTCCTGCATTGCAAACTTCACCATGGCCCACCATTCAGGTGTTAGCTGTCTTACTACCGGTTGAAATGGAATTACTGATGAAGTGTCTTTAATCGGCATGAGATAAGCGCCTCCGATACCAATTTCTTTCATTGCTTCCAAATCGGCGGTGATGCCTTCTTTGGAAACAGCGCCATGCATCCAGTACCAGAATACCCATGGTTTTGCTGACTCGGGTGGATGGAGAAATGCCTTTGCGATTATATCAGCTGAATTTTTGGACTGTGCAAACAAATTATTTATCAGAGCTATACTCAAACCACATAACAAGCTATATTTAAAAAGTTTCATCATTTTATCCAGACGACAATGGTATAAAGACATTAAGCTTTGCTAAGAGATTGTATTGCTTCGCTCCTTCCTGTATTCCAAGGCTCATAAACTTCTAAATAAAATACAGGAACACAAAGAACACGAAGAACCACGAAGGCCACAAAGGAATACGAAGGGTATAAAGCAATCTACCCTACTGAGAAAAACTTAGTTTGCTCTTTCCTTTATCTACAGAAGTTGCCACCGCAATCCCCCGATGGTCCTTATTATCCACCGCACAATAAAAATGGTAAACCACTCCCTTATATTTTACTACAAATGGTTTATGTGCATACTTTTCATCATAGGGTTCGGATGATTTAACAAGATCATCACCGTTCCAGTCGGTCCAGTTAACCAGGTCATATGAACAGGCAAACCTGTTGAATGCATCTCTTCTGCCTTCCCAGAAAGCGCCGAAATAAAACATCACCCACACATCATTGATCTTTTGTATAACCCCGTCTCCTGTTATACCGATCTTATGATGGACAACAGGGTCGGTTTGATACCGTTGCCAGTTGATCATATCATCTGAAACGGCCATTCCTATTCGTTCAAACCAGCGCCATTTGGGTGTGTTGTTGCTTGTATCACCATTGGCATTATAATACATTACAAAGGGGTGACCCAGGGTTTTATCTTTATCCCATATGACAGTGCTTTTGAAAAGCTTTCTATTCTCCCACCAGCGAACATCAATATCAGTCATAGATAGAACGGGATCACCAATCCTGGTCCATTCACGTGGTTTGGCAATATCCCCTGATGTATGAGCAATTCCAATACTAAGCTTCCCGGATTCATAACCTGTTTCGTTTCCTCCAATATAACTCATCCAGTATTTATTATTGAACTTTTGCAGTTCATACCTTCCTTCCCACTCGGTATCCTGCAGTGAAATATAAGCGGCCTTTTGGTTAGCATCCCATTCCATATTGTCTTTATCTGTAGTGTCCCCAAAACTCAACAGGCGTCCCAAAGTTTTCCATTCCAATAAATTCTTACTCTTTGCTAACCATGTTTGGTAACCTCTTCCATCGAAAAGGATATAAGTCATGAACCAGTCTTTGCCTTTGCGGAATACAGAAGGACAATCTATTTTTTTTGAATCATTTTCGGGGGCGATGACTAATCCATATTTGTATGGAGTCTTCACTTCGTCATAGATTTGCTGCATTACCTGCTGAGGAACTTCCTTTTGAGAATATCCGGATAAAAAAATGCTTTGGGCTAAAGCCCATAATAAATAAATTCTGCATCGCCACGGTCTTAAGACCGTGGCAAATGATAATACACTCAATAACCCCGGGGTTTTAACCTCATATTGACTCTTTGTCATTAGAATTTAATCTCCTTTGCTTTTGTGCCTGCGGCTTTTGTTTTTGAATTAAAAGGGACGATATAAAAACTGTAATGATAAGGCTGTGCCTTGACCTGATATTTTTCCAACGGAGCTGCCACATCACTCCAACTGTCGTTACCTCCTACGCCCATCTGCACCAGGTCGATATTGAGCGTAATATAGCCAGCAGCCACCAGCTTATTGGTGTGCTTCGCGTTTTCTAAATTCTCTTCTGTATAGGGCCATGCACTCATGCTCAGCAAACTGTC
>JANWHX010000106.1 GCA_025450235.1 Chitinophagaceae bacterium
CTCGGGTACAAAGGTTTTTCATTGGACGCATTATTTACGTTTATGCAGGGAAATGATATTTATAATTATACCAGGAACCAGTTGGAAGCTGAATCGGGTTATTATAATCAAACGACTGCTATAATTAACAGGTGGAAAACAAACGGTGACGCCACGAATATCCCTAAAGCAACCTGGGCTGATCCGATGGGGAATAGTCGCTTTTCTGACAGGTGGATTGAAGATGGTTCTTACCTGCGCCTGAGAACAGTAACATTATCTTATAATATTCCTATCAGGCAAAGTGCATTTCAATATGCGGTTGTATATGTTACCGGTAATAATCTGTTTACAATTACCAGGTATAAAGGATTCGACCCGGAGTTCAGTGCAAGTGAAAGCATATTCGGACAGGGTATTGATAATACGCTGGAACCCCAGGTCCGGTCGGTGCAGTTGGGGCTTAGGATCGGTTTGTAGTCGTTTATTTAATTTAAAAGTTATCATGATAATGAAACTTCTTCATATGTGTTTTTACAGAAAAATTTCGCGGAGCCATCTTTTACTGTCGTGTTTGCTATTTATTCTGACAACTGTTTCATGTAAAAAGGTTTTTGATATTAAGCCAGAGTCGCAGGTCGATCAATCACAGGCATACCGGAATGTATATGATGCTGACGCGGCTGTGATCGGTATTTACGGCAAAGTAATGAGTGTAGCCAAACAGTATATGCTATGGAATGAGCTTCGGGGTGACCTGATGGATATAACATTTAATTCGGATCGGTTCCTGCGGCAGTTGAGTGAATTGAACGTAACGACCGATAATCCTTATATTAACCCGCAGCCCTTTTATGAGGTAATTCTCAATTGCAATGATGCACTGAAGAATTTTACGCTAATGGTCCAGCAAAATAAGCTGAAGGCTGACGAGTATGCTCAGCGTTATTCAGATGTCGGAGCTATTCGCTCATGGCTATACCTGCAGCTGGGTGTTCATTTTGGAAATATACCTTATGTAACTGATCCCCTGGCGCAGGTGAGCGATCTTCATGATGCTTCGAAATTTCCAATGCTGCCGCTTAGCCTGCTGATTGATTCTTTAGTAAGTTTTACAGAAACCCTGCCTTTCCTGGAAAATTATCCAGCCGGTACTAACCTGCAAACTACCGTTGACGGCTACCCAACTTCAAAATTTTTTATCAATAAAAATATATTGCTTGGAGATCTCTACTTATGGCAGGGGCAATACCAGAAAGCAGCGGTCAGATTTAGAAAAGTTTTGGATATTAACGGGCCGGTAGGAAACGATGCGCTTTGGTATAATCAATATAAGATTTCGAACAATGCCTCGAACCCCGCTTCATCCAGTATAAATTATGCAAGGGCACAGGATTTCAGTTCACTTAATTACGGACCGGTTAGCTGGAGAAATTTATTTGAGCGTCCCGCAACAGACGTTGATTTTAACTGGGAATGGATATGGGTGCTGCCATTTGACAAAAATTTTCCGCCAACAAATCCCTTCATTGATCTTTTTTCGATTAATGGAGGAAGTTACCTGGTAAAGCCTTCGCAACAGGCCATTGATAATTGGAATAGTCAAACCCAGGTATTCACGATCACCGGCTCATCATTCACCGCCCCGGCGGTATTGGGTGATAATTTTCCTTTTGATTCAAGGGGCGTTTTTACTTACAGGTATATAAACGGTCAACCTGTTATTATGAAGTTTCTTTATAATTACCTGAATGCAAGTACTGCGAATGCTGATGCAATGCCGGTCAATATTCTTGTTAAGAATGGCAAATGGTTTTTAGCACGTGCTGCGACATTGCATTTGCATTTTGCAGAGGCCGCAAACAGGGCAGGCTATCCAAAACTGGCATATGCCTTAGTGAACCGGGGAATTGGATATCAATACGATTCTTTGCCCGGCCGCTCCACTAACGGGGCAGGAGGACCAAACGTAACCAATTGGCAAAAAACCTCTCTTTCGCCTCCTTACGACTTCGATGCCCGCAATGGAGATTCGCCTCCGTTCAGAAGTTCCTGGTACAGAAATTTCGGCATCAGGGGAAGAGCAAATTTAAAAATAGTCACCTTGCCGGCAACCGATAGTGTTACCAACGTTGAAAATATGATTCTTAATGAAAGCGCCCTTGAATTAGCTTATGAAGGACAACGGTGGCCGGATCTGCTAAGAATTGCGATCAGGAGAAACGATCCGGCATTTATTGCAGATAAGATTTACAATAAACTTATTAAATCAGGAATATCGGCGGGTGCGGCAGCACAGGCGAGAGCAAAATTAATGGCAAAAGATTGGTTCCTGCCATTCAATTGGCAATAGTCGCATGTAATTGAGCAATAAATTTTTTTAAGCAATCGTCGGAGAAGGCAGGGAATCCCCAGTACCTGTCTTTTCCTTTTTAAATGAATCGAACGTGAATAATTATTTTCATTTGAATAAAAGCTATAAAACAGAACAACGTCAAATAATAATGTGGTTCTATCATATAATTCTTAAACGATGTCAATACGAAAATTATTTTTGATACTAACTCTCATTGTTATCGATGGCATGGTGATTCATGCGCAGCGCCAAATGGAATACCTGGATCGTGGCGTAGTAGCCATTCGCAATTCAGAGGGGAATGTTTTTGTTAGCTGGCGGTCATTGTATAATGATGCACCCACTCTGGCATTCAACCTTTACCGGAGCAATGGTGACCTGAAGAATGGCTCTGACAAAACGGTTAAGTTAAATGATAAGCCTATAACAAGAACGACAAACTTCCTCGACAAGACAGCGTCCCCCCAGGTTGACTATTCTTATTATGTCGTAAACGTTGTAAAAGGAAAGGAACGTGAATCAAGCCGGCATTTTGTGCTCAATCAGGGAGCCCTTCCGTATTTATCCATACCATTGCAAACTCCCGCCGGGTACTCACCAAATGATGGAAGTGTGGCTGACCTCGATGGAGATGGTCAATATGAAATTGTATTACATCAAACGGGAAGAGCAAGAGATAACAGCCAGGCCGGGATCACTGATCCGCCGGTCTTCCAGGCATACAAACTTGATGGTACCTTATTATGGTCAATAAACCTCGGCAAGAATATCCGGGATGGCGCTCATTACACGCAATTCATGGTGTATGACCTCGATGGCGATGGCAGGGCCGAGATAGCTATGAAAACGGCAGACGGAAGTATTGATGGAAAGGGAAAAGTCGTCGGCGATTCAACTAAAGACTGGCGAAATGATCGGGGCTATATCTTATCCGGACCTGAATATCTCACGATCTTCGATGGTTTGACCGGCGTTGCGCTTGCTACCACGGAATTTATCCCACCACGTTATCCGGGTTCACTAGCACCCACCACTGAACAATTAAAAGAAATGTGGGGTGATGGCTATGGAAACCGTATGGACCGGTTTCTCGGAGCTATAGCTTATCTCGATGGAAAGATGCCAAGCTTAATAATGACCCGGGGTTACTACACCCGTACTTATTTAACGGCATGGGACTATCGAAAGGGAAAATTGACAAAGCGTTGGGCGTTCGATAGCGACGATCCGGAATCAAACAGACCATATCGCGGACAAGGCAATCATAATTTGAGCGTGGCTGATGTGGATGCCGATGGGAAAGATGAGATTGTTTTTGGTGCCATGACAATTGATGATAACGGCAAAGGTTTGTATTCTACCGGTCTTGGTCATGGGGATGCATTGCATGTTACCGATATTGATCCAACAAGGCCAGGACTTGAAGTATTCGATATACAGGAGCGGTTTGATGATGCCGGTGCGCATCTGACGGATGCAAAAACAGGAGAAGTGCTTTGGAAAAAACCGTCGATAAAAGCAGGTGAGGATGGCGAGGGCCCCGGGAGAGGACTGGCACTGGATATTGATCCAAGGTATCCCGGCTATGAATGCTGGGTTGCAGGAGCAGGCATTTCCGGAATGTTTGATTGCAAGGGAAATAAGATTGCTGAGACAACTCCGGCCTGCAATATGGGGATACTCTGGGATGGAGATGTATTAAGTGAGATACTCAATTCAACGAACATTGATAAATGGGACTATACCAATGCAAAGACGGTCCGGTTGCTGGATGCATCGCAATTCAATTGCAGGAGTAATAACGGTACAAAGGCAAATCCCGTTTTATCCGCCGATATCCTCGGCGATTGGCGGGAAGAAGTGATCTATAAAACGGCCGACAATAAAGAGTTGCGGGTATTCACTACATCTATTCCTACTGATCATAAGTTTTATACACTGATGCAGGACCCGCAATACCGGTTGAGCATTGCCTGGCAAAACGTAGCTTATAACCAGCCGCCTCATACCAGTTTTTATTTTGGTGAGGGAATGAAGAATCCGCCGAAACCAAAAATAGTTATAACTAAGCCTGTGAAATGATAAGACAAGCAATATTTGTTTCGCTATTTATGATAGGGAGCATTTGTTCTTCCTTCCTGTTGTTGCAGGATAAAAAACCAACATTGTACATCATCGGTGATTCCACGGTGAGAAATAGCAATAAAGAACAATGGGGCTGGGGTACATTGATCATTGATCTTTTTGATACAACCAGGATTAATGTGTCGAACAACGCGATTGCAGGTAGAAGCTCCCGCAGCTTTACCAATGAAGGCAGGTGGCGGAGAATAGATTCTGTATTGAAGCCGGGTGATTTTGTCTTAATGCAGTTTGGACATAACGATGGCAGTTATCCGGACACAAGCGCCAGGAACCGCGGTACTTTAAAAGGTACTGGCGAAGAAACCGTAGAGTTAGAATTTGCAAATGGCCGGAAGGAGACGGCGCATACATATGGATGGTACATCCGGCAGTTTGTCCGGGATGCAAAAGCCAGAGGTGCTATACCTATCGTTTTGTCAATGATTCCAAGAAATATCTGGAAAGATGGCAAAGTGCCAAGGGCTAAAAATGATTTTGGTAAGTGGGCCAAGGAAGTGGCGGCTCAGGAAGGTGCATTTTTTATTGACCTCAATTCAATAACAGCCGATAAATATGATCAATGGGGAGAAGAGAAAGTGAAAGGGTTTTTTCCCGGAGATCATACGCATACCAACAGGGAAGGTGCTGCGGTGAATGCGGCTTCGGTGGTGGAAGGTATTCGCCAAAATCCAAAGATTGAGTTGAACAAGTACCTGCTCAAATAAAAATAAGTTTTTGTATGAGAAATAAATCAATGCAAATGTGGCCACTCCATGTCGGGTTGACTGTTGTGTCGGTTGCTATCCTTTCTTCCTTTGTTATGTTGAAAAAAGAAAAACCCGTGTTCTACATCATTGGTGATTCAACTGTCCGTAACGGAGATGGAACGGGTAAAAACCAGCAATGGGGATGGGGAAGTATGATCGCTGATTATTTCGATACCGCAAAGATCAGTGTGCGTAATCATGCTATCGGTGGAAGAAGCAGCCGTACTTTCATTACTGAGGGTCGCTGGGATAGGATCATGGCAACTTTAAAGAAAGGAGATTATGTGATCATGCAATTTGGACACAATGACGGAGGAGCTTTAGATGATACCGCCAGGGCAAGAGGTACTATCAGGGGTATTGGCGAAGAATCAAAAGAGATCTATAACCCGATCACTAAAAAACAGGAAGTGGTGTACACCTATGGCTGGTATATGAGAAAATATATCAGGGATACAAAAGCAAAGGGGGCGATCGCCATTGTTTGTTCACCCATCCCGCGAAATGACTGGAAAGATGGCAAAGTGAGTCGTTCTTCTGATAGCTACAGTAAGTGGGCTGAACAGGTAGCAAAAGAAGGCGGCGCTTTTTTTATTGACCTGAATAGCCTGGTCGCTTCAAAATACGAAGAGATGGGAACGGAAAAGGTAAATACATTCTTTCCTGTTGACCATACGCATACTAATCTTGACGGTGCCATGTTAAATGCGGAGATCGTAATGCATGCTATCGGGGAAATAAAACCGGGAAAGTTGAAGAAATATCTGTCCAAACAATAAACCTGTGCTGAGTAAAAATATTTTTATTATCTTATTTGTTGCTGTGCTCAATTGCAATGTCAATGCACAACGGGTGAAGTATAATTTTAACTCCGGCTGGAAAGTCTTTGTGGGAGATGATGCAGATGCGTCAATAAACAATTATAATGATTACGATTGGAAACAGGTTACACTTCCCTACGCATGGAATGAAGATGAAGCTTTCAAAAATGATATCAGGGATCTTTCAACGGGGATCGCGTGGTATCGTAAGCGTTTCAGGATTCCGTCCCGCCATAAAGGGCAAAAAGTTTTCCTTGAGTTTGAAGGGATCCGGCAGGCAGGAGATTTTTATTTAAATGGAAAGCACATTGGGATTCATGAGAACGGCGTTACTTCTTTTGGATTTGATATTACGGATGAAGTAAAATTTGGGGATGAAGAAAATGTCATTGCCGCCAGGATTGACAATGACTGGGAGTACAAGGAGAAAGCCACAAACACAAAGTATCAATGGGAAGACAAGAATTTCAATGCCAATTATGGAGGTATCAATAAGAATGTATTTCTTCACGTTACTCCCAAACTGTACCAGACACTGCCCCTATTTACGCATTTAGGAACGACGGGCGTTTATATTTATGCGGACAACTTCAATATTAAAAACAGGGTAGCCACTATTCATGCCGAATCTGAAATAAAAAATGAAAGCGACCAGTCACAAGAGGTCCAGCTTGAAGTGATCATTACTGATTTGAACAATAAGACTGTGAAGAGATTTACCGGGGATAAAACACTGGTATCAGCCGGCGAAACTAAAATGCTTAGAGCTGTTTCTGTAATAAACGGCTTAAACTTCTGGAGCTGGGGATATGGCTACCTGTACGATGTGCAGACGATACTAAAGATAGCCGGTAAACCAGGGGACGTTGTACACACAAAAACAGGATTCCGAAAAACGGCATTCAAAGACGGGATGATTTATCTGAATGACCGCGTTATACTCGTTCACGGATATGCGCAGCGCACTTCTAACGAATGGCCGGCCATAGGTTTGTCCGTTCCGCCCTGGTTGAGTGATTATAGTAATCAGCTGATGGTAGAAAGCAATGGCAACCTGGTGCGGTGGATGCACATAACACCGTGGAAACAGGATGTGGAGAGTTGCGATCGTGTGGGCTTAATGCAGGCTATGCCTGCCGGCGATGCGGAAAGGGATGTTGATGGTTCGCGGTGGGAGCAGCGCAAAGCGGTAATGCGCGATGCTATTATTTATAACCGTAATAATCCGAGTATTATCTTTTATGAGTGTGGCAATGAATCCATCAGTGAAAAACATATGGAAGAAATGAAAGCAATTCGTGATCAATTTGATCTGAATGGCGGAAGAGCTATTGGCTCAAGGGAAATGCTGGATAGTAAGATAGCTGAATATGGCGGCGAAATGTTGTATACCAACAAAAGCGCGGATATTCCTATGTGGGCAACAGAGTATTCCAGGGATGAAGGATTGAGAAAATACTGGGACGATTATACACCCCCTTATCATAAGGATGGTGATGGACCTCTATACAACGGGCAGAATGCTTCGGTTTATAACCGCAACATGGAATCTCATGCCGTGGAAAATGTAAAACGCTGGTATGAATTCTGGAATGAAAGACCTGGCAGGGGTAAGCGGGTAAGCGCGGGTGGCGTCAATATTATTTTTTCCGAAACGAATACACATCATCGTGGTGCCGAAAATTATCGACGTAGCGGTGAGGTAGACGCATTAAGAATAAAAAAACAAAGCTTCTATTCTCACCAGGTAATGTGGGATGGATGGGTGAACCCCGAGAGGGTACGAATACATATTGTCGGTCATTGGAATTACACTGATGGAGTAAAGAAAGATATTTTTGTCATCTCTTCTGCGGATAAAGCTGAATTAAAAGTAAATGGGAAATCACTGGGCTTTGGAGAGAAAAGCTATGGCTTTCTTTATACTTTCAAAAACGTAGAATGGAAACCTGGCAATATCGCGGCAATTGGATATGACCTGAAAGGAAAACAGTTGTGCAGTACCCAAATAAATACAGCCGGCACCCCGGTTGCTGTCCGATTAACGAATATAAAAAGAGGATTTAAGGCCGATGGTCATGATATTACGCTGGTAGAAGTGGAAGTGATTGACGCAGCTGGCAGAAGATGCCCGACAGCTTTAAATATGATAAGCTTTACGATTAAAGGTCCGGCCGAATGGAGAGGAGGAATGGCGCAGGGACCGGGTAATTACATCCTGTCTAAAGATCTTCCGGCAGAAAATGGGGTTAACAGGGTGTTGATAAGATCAACAACAACAGCCGGCATGATCACCATTAATGCTCGTGCTGCAGGTTTAAGAGAGGCAACACTAGTATTAAATACAACCCCTTTTATCACCGAATTCGGATTAACAAAAACTTTGCCTTCAGCAGGACTTCCTTCAAATTTACAAAGAGGGCCAACACCATCAACACCATCTTATAGAGTGACGCGGGTACCCATTGCGATTGCGGGGGCAACTGCTGGTGCTAATGCAGATAGCAGTTTTGCCAGTTATGATGATAATGAATTGTCTGATTGGGTAAATGATGGTAACCTGTCAACCGCATGGATTGAATACGAACTGGGCAGGGAAGCAGTAGTAAGCGAAGTAAACCTGAAATTGAATAACTTTCGTACCCGCAGTTACCCTCTACTGATCACCGTGGATGGGATTGAAGTCTTTAAGGACACTACTCAACGGAGTCTTGGCTATTTCAATGTCATTTGTAAACCACAAAAGGGTAGGAAGGTACGGATACAACTGTGGCAATCTTCAAAACTGCTTGCGGATAATGCGACCGAGGTGTCAGGAAAAAAATTGGATGATGGCGTCGTAAGAAATGACATCAATGCAAAGGGCACATTAAGCATTATCGAAGCGGAGATATATGAAACCGTTGGTCAAAAAAGATGAAACAGGTTTTTGCCATAATAATAGTCTTCTTCTTTTCAGCTCAGCTGATTGCTCAAAAAAATGCTACCAGGCCAAATATCATTCTGATTGTTGCTGACGATCTCGGATATGCCGATGTGGGTTGTTATGGTCAGCAAAAGATTGCAACACCCAACATTGACAGGTTAGCAAAACAGGGAATGAGGTTTACGCAATTTTATTCAGGTACATCGGTGTGTGCGCCGTCCAGGGCCAGTTTAATGACTGGATTACACACCGGCCACACAGCGATAAGAGGAAATAAAGGCACAAAGCCGGAGGGGCAGACGCCGTTGCCGGATTCTGCAATCACATTTCCTGCTTTGTTGCAACAGGCCGGTTACACTACAGCAGCGTTTGGCAAATGGGGTCTTGGATTTATTACTACCTCCGGTGATCCTCAAAAGAAAGGTTTCGACAAATTCTATGGATACAATTGCCAATCCCTTGCTCATAATTATTATCCCGATCATTTATGGAATAATCATGAACGAATAGAATTAACCGGCAACCTGAAATATGATTCTGTATATTCCGCTGATCTTATACATCAACAGGCTTTGAGTTTTCTAAGATCAACGGAACGCCCTTTCTTTCTTTATTTGCCTTACACTTTGCCTCATGCTGAAGTTATCACGCCTCGTGACAGTGTATATAATTATTACGTCAGCAAATTCAATGAGAAACCCAAAGCAATACCAACGAGCGCCGATGGTGAAAAGCATCATTTTGATCCTTATCCTCATGCCGCATTTGCAGCCATGGTTTCAAGATTGGATAAATATGTCGGTGAGATCATGAACACCATAAAAGAAAAAGGGATAGAAAATAATACGCTTATCATTTTTACGAGTGACAACGGTCCGCACCGGGAGAATGGTGGTGATCCGGAATTCTTCGATAGTAACGGAATACTTAAAGGAATAAAAAGAGATCTGTATGAAGGTGGCATCCGGGTTCCTTTTATTGCCTGTTGGAAAGGAAAAATATCGCCCGCAGTCAGCGACCAGGCGGCTGCCTTCTGGGATCTTTATCCAACATTTTTGGAAATGGCGGGTGTCCCATTAACCAAAATCATTGACGGATCATCCATTTTACCCATATTATTAAAAAAAGGAAAACGAACC
>JANWHX010000107.1 GCA_025450235.1 Chitinophagaceae bacterium
CCGTTGCCCCATACACGAGTGAAATACCAAACAGCAATAAACCGGATGAAAAAGCAGAAGACATGATGTATTTCATGGCTGCCTCAGACGATTGTCTCTTATCCAGGTCAAAATTGGCCATAGCGGCCAGGGGAATGCTTGATAATTCCAACCCCAGGTAAAACATCAGCAGGTTATTGCTCGAAAGCATGAAGAACATGCCAAGCAATGTAGAAAGCATCAGCATATAGAATTCCGGGACATGCTTATGTTGTTTTAGCCAGGTGTCAGATTGCAACGAAATTATAAGGACACCGAGGTTTAGAATATTTTTTTCCAATGCCAGCAATTCGTTGGTGTGGAACATATCACCAAACAAGGATCCGCTGCGAATGTAAAAAAACCCGGCAAGGAGATTTAGGAAAAGCAACACATTGATGACAGAAAGGAATGTCCCTGTGTTCCACTCCTTCCTGGCCAGCTTGATGAATAAGAGGATAAAGATGATCAGCGTGACCAACAGTTCCTGTTTCATCAGTATGAGAAAATCGTTCAGCATAATACCTTATCCATATTTTACTTTACGATCACAGCTTTGTCAATACTGTTCATAATTGTTTCGGTCCCGGGATCGATCAGCTCAGTCAGCCAGAAAGGAACAAGCCCGATCGCGATAATGCCAATAATCAACAACGCAGCCGCTAATTTTTCATTCCATCCTGCATCACCTAATTTCAAATGCTCGTCGTTCTTAACGGGCCCCATAATAACCGACCCCACTGCTCTTAAAATATAAACTGCCGTGACCACAATGGAAGCACAGGCAATTATGGTAGCAACCCGGTAGAACATATCTCCTTTCTCCCATGATCCCATAAAGACAGTCATCTCGGCAACGAAGCCACTGAAACCGGGCAAACCGAGCGAGCATAAGCCGGCTATGACAAATACAGTAGAAATAAAGGGCAACATTTTCATTAAACCGCCCAGCTGCGCCACTTTTCTTGAATGTGTTCTGTCGTAGATCATTCCGATCGCAGCGAAGAATAGTGCTGTCATCAAGCCATGAGACACCATTTGTATCACGGCTCCGTTGATCGCTGTTTTCGTTAACATGCCAATACCCAATAAAATGAACCCGCAATGACTAACGGAAGAATATGCGTTGATATATTTCAGATCAGTCTGCATCATGGTGGCGAATGCGCCGTACAAAATCGCAATGCAAGCCAGTACAATGATTATCGTTGAATATTCTTTGGCTGCTTCAGGCATAAGCCAGGTTGCGACCCGCAAACAACCATAACCACCAAGCTTCATCGAAATGCCCGCCAAAAACATAGAAGCTGCCGTAGGAGCAGACGAGTGGCCATCCGGAACCCATGTGTGAAAAGGAAATAGAGCTGTGAATATTCCAAAGCCGACAAAAGCAAAAGGGAAAAATATTTTCTGCACGTGTACGGGAATTTGCATCTGTGTGACATAAAGGATATCGAAGCTGTGGGCACCGTTAATATTTGTATTAAAATACAGGCCGGCTAAACCAACAAACACCAGCGAGGATCCGCCCATTAGCATCAATGCAAGCTTCATTGCGCTGTATTCTTTTTTGCCGCTGCCCCAGATTCCGATCAATAAGAATTTAGGGATAACGGCTATTTCAAGAAAGAAGAATAATGTGAAAAGATCAAGTGAAATAAAAAAACCATAAGCACCCAGGCTTAAAAAAATCAGCAGAAAGAAAAATTCTTTGCTCATTTTTTCCATTTTCCACGACACCAATACCGCAGCTATAACTACAAATGCTGTCAGTAAGATCATGGCAACAGAAATGCCATCTACACCAACATGGTAGTTAAATCCCAGCGACCGGTACCACACATAACCGTCTTCAAACAGGAAATTCGTCGTATTTCCTTTAACTCTTTCCTGGTGATAGAAATATAATAATGCCAGGCACAACAATAATTGCAATGATGCGCCGATAAAAGCGATCACTCTAACCTGCTTCAATCCCTTTGCCAAAAGAATTCCGGCTGCAGTAATCAAAGGCAATATGATCAGTAGCGATAAATTCATGTTTACAGTTGGACGTTTCTTATTTCGGGCTTCGGTTTATCAATTTCAGATTTTATTCATACGAATTATTTCCACAAGTACAGAAAAATTATAGCAAGGGCGATGATCCCCCCGAAGAAATACAAAGTATAACTTTGAACTTTACCGGATTGTACTCCTTTGATCATGGCTGAAATTTTTCCTGTTGTCCACGCAATACCATTCATTGTCCCATCGACGACATTTCTGTCAATCCATGCAGCCGGCCGACCTACCAGGTTAAATATTATTTTTTTTGTGATGAACATATAGATCTCATCTATATAGAACTTGCGATAAGCTGCCTTATATATTCCTCCCAGGCCTACCGATATTCGTTCCGGTCTGGCAGTTTCATTTTTATACATCCACATAGCAAGCAAAATTCCGGCGATACCAAACGCTACGGGAGCAAGGGAAAACACGGGGTCAAAATGAGACTCCAATGGTAAACCTCTTGTTGATACGTATTTTCCAAAAGGGATAAGACCGGCAACAACCGTGCAGATGGCCAGGATAATTAATGGAAGCTTCATGGATACTGTCCCTTCCTGGTGATGGTCGTGTAGCTGTTTATTCTTACGCCAGAAAATAGAAAAATATAAACGGAACATATAAAAAGCAGTCAGGCCCGAGGTAAACAAGGCGACTGCATAAACCAGTTTGTTAGAATGATAAGCTGCTAATAAGATTTCTTCTTTGCTGAAAAACCCGGCAAACGGAGGGATACCAGCAATGGCCAGGCAGGCAACGAGAAAAGTGATATGTGTGATGGGCATGTATTTTCTTAATCCGCCCATATCTTTCATTTCATTGCTATGGATCATGTGGATGACGGCGCCCGCTCCCAGGAACAATAAGGATTTAAAAAAAGCATGCGTGAATAAATGGAACATAGACGCGGTATATCCCAAACCCCCTTCGCCATCATAACCGGATATACCCAGCGCAAACATCATATATCCTATCTGCGACATCGTGGAATAGGCAAGTACCCGTTTTATATCGGTTTGTGTACAGGCAATAATGGCAGCAAGTAAAGCAGACACTAATCCTACAAAAGTTATAATGCTTAAGGCGGCCGGGCTCAGGGTGAATAATGGAAATAACCTGGCAACTAAATAAACACCGGCCACGACCATCGTCGCCGCATGGATCAATGCGGAAACCGGGGTAGGACCTTCCATGGCATCAGGCAGCCAGATATGCAGAGGGAACATGGCTGATTTGCCAGCTCCGCCTATAAAAACCAATGTCAAACCCCAGGTAAGAGCACTGATGCCGAGAAGGGACGCAGCAGTGATTGTATTAAATTCAGATGAGTTTATATTTTCGATCAGTGTTTTAATATCAAGCGATTTGCCATAGAAAGCAAGAATAAGAATGCCAATGAGAAAACCCAGGTCAGCGAAACGGGTCACGATAAAAGCTTTTTTGGAAGCAGCGACTGCTGAGGGTTTGTCATAATAATAGCCAATCAACAGGTAAGAGGAAACACCAACCAACTCCCAGAAGATATATATCTGGAAAAGATTGGTTGAAATGACAAGACCCAGCATTGAAAAAGTAAATAGACCAAGGAATGCATAGTAAGTACCAAACCTCTCTTCCCCTTTCATATAACCAAGACTGAATATATGCACCATTAAAGACACGAATGTTACCACAACCAGCATCATCACTGATATAGGATCGAGAACGATCCCCATGTCAATTGACACATTTTTTGAGAAGGAAAGCCAGGTATATTTTATTGCTGTTATGGGTTGATAAACGCCGTCAACTTTTCCGTCGACGAAGAAATACTGATACGCGGTATAAAGGGCGAGCACAGTTGAAACAAGCAGCAAAAATGTTCCGATAATGCCTGAAGACCTTTTGAAATATTTTCGTCCGAATATGCCCAATACAACGAATCCTGCCAGGGGGAGTAGTGGGATCAGCGGTATATATGACGAATAACTCATTTTTTTTGTTCTATCTTCTCTCTTAATATAAATCGTTAAAACGATTTGTGGTTGCTTTCTTCTTCTATAACCCATGGTTTAAACCATGGGCTATGGACAGCCGCGCCCTTTAAACGGCTTCAGCGTTTTGTGTAATGGTTCGGCTCAATATTTCATTTCGCTGGCGTCTTCCACATCAATCGACCGGTGGCTGCGATAGAGGTTAATGATGATCGCTATTGCGATCGCCGCCTCTGCCGCTGCAATCGTGATGATAAAAATGGTGAAGAAGATGCCGTCTAATTTTTCAGGATACAGGTATTTATTGAAAACCACGAAATTGATATTCACGCTATTGAGGATAAGCTCGATTGACATCAGCATTGTAATAAGATTGCGCCGGGTAAACAAACCATACATCCCGATAAAGAAAAGCGCTGTGCTGACAAAAAGGATGTGGCTTATAGGGATATCGCTCATTTCTCTTCCGGTTTTGATTTCATAGCAATGACGATACAGCCGATCATTGCAGCTAATAATAAAATGCTCACTACCTCAAATGGCAGTGCATAACCCCCTTCTTTGGTTCCCATCATTTGTGAACCGATCTTGCTTACCGACCAGTCAAAATTCTTGTTTCCGGCTTCGAAACCATAATCATATATGAGCAGGAAAGTAAAGGCAAAGCCAAATACAACTGCCAATGCAGAAGCGATAGTTCTCACCAGGGATGCCTTTGCCATTTCTTTGCCGGATTGCTGGGTAAGAAAAATGGAAAAAATAATCAGGACCACGATACCACCCACATACACCACAATTTGTACTGCTGCAATAAATTCAACTTCCAGCCAGAAGTATAAGCCGGCTACACCAATTAATGAGAACAGCAACCAGATTGCTGAACGGAATATTTTCCTCGTGGTGACCGACAGAATAGCTGTACCTAGTATGAAGGCGGACAGAATGTAGAATATTATTTGAGCTGCTGTCAACTTGGCTTTGGTTCTTTTGATTTGGTTCTTGTTATCTCATCACTCAATTCCTTCCCTGATCTTTGACCCGGGGTTGTTTAATATTTTCAGCAATTTGCTTCTGTCATACACACTGTGCTCAAAGGTGTTCGCCATTTTTATTGCATCCGTTGGGCAGGCCACAATACAAAGATTACACATGGTGCACAGATCCAAATGATACACGAATGTGTCCAATGCTTTTTTCTTCTTGCCTTCGGGAGTGATATCAAATTTTGTTATAATCTTGATCGTTGCATTCGGGCAGGCCAATTCACAAGCCGTGCAGCCGGTGCAGGCATGTTCATTATGTTCATCGTGTATCATCACGACTTCGCCCCGAAATCGTTCAGGCAATACAAGAGTGTCTTTATTATCCGGGTATTGCTGGGTGATCTTTTCTTTTTTATGATGAAGGGCATACCAGCCGGTTAATTTCATACCAGTCAATAGAGACTTAACTCCGCCAAAAACTTCTTTTATGTATTTTGTGATGAACATTTAGATCTTTAGATATACTATGTTTGTTTTATTGACCCACCCCAGTCGTTTTAATTTCTGAGTTTCCTTAGTTCGCTCCGCCGCGGCGGAGATGAACCCTTATACTGAACTCTTGCATTCAAGCTCTGACTCAAGAATCCCGACTAAAAATGCCAACCCATAATCGCCATCAACGTCACCAATAATAAATTAAACATGCTGATCGGCAATAAATATTTCCATTCTAAATTTAATAACTGGTCAATGCGTAGTCGCGGGAAGGTCCACCTGAACCACATGATCACAAAGATCAGGAAGAATGTTTTCCCGATAAACCAGAGACTTGATGGAATATAATCCATGATCTCGTTGAATTTTGTGCCTGTGCCGAAATGCAAAGGTTGCCATCCTCCCAGGAATATGGTTGCGCCGACAGCACAAACAACAAATATATTTACATATTCGGCAAGGAAGAATAAGGCGAATTTCATTCCCGAATATTCGGTATGAAAGCCTGCCGTTAATTCTGATTCCGCTTCGGCGAGGTCAAAGGGCGCACGATTGGTTTCGGCCGTTACGGCAATTAAGAAAATTACAAATGCGATCCATACGGGGATATGTCCTTTGAAGATCCACCAGCCATCCGCCTGCGAATTAACAATGTCAGATATCCGCAAACTGCCGGTAAGAATAACGATGGAAAGAATAGCAAAGCCGGCTGATAATTCATAGCTCACTATTTGCGCACCGCTTCGCATGGCCCCGAGCATGGAATATTTATTATTGCTTGCCCAGCCTGCCATCAGGATGCCAATGACAGAAACGGAAGAAATGGCTGCAAAAAATAATACCCCGATGTTAATATCCCAGATCTGGAAATTCTTGGCAAACATCAGCGGCGCCATCACTACCATGGCAATGATCATGGCAATAAATGGTGCCAGGTTGAATAAGAATTTATCGGCGCCATCAGGAGTCATGCCTTCTTTTACCATCAGCTTGAGTGTATCGGCCACTGTTTGAAACATTCCCACCGGCCCCACCCGATTTGGTCCAAGGCGTAATTGCATCCATGCCGACACTTTTCTTTCCATCATGATAAGCACCAGGCCCAACATGGCGAATAATCCGATGATGCAGGTTCCTACAATGACAAATTCAAATAAAGTTGCCCAGAATGGACTGAATGTATTGTTCAGCCAGACGTGAATTACATTTGCGATATGTTCTAAACTCGGCATATCTTTTTATTACCAGTGTTCTGTTCTTTGGGCATCGTTTTGTTCTTTGCTCAGTGATTGTGGCGCACAATTTTTTTATGCCATCATTTTGTTTTTACAGTCCCGCTACATACATCTCCTTCTTCAATTCCATCTAACCACACTTTCAGGGCATTTAATCGTTCTCTTGTTAGCTCTTCTTTATATAATGACCAGCACATTGGTTGAACACTTCCATAATGCCCGGGTTCACGATCAGGAAATTTTACTTTCATTTCTGCGTCTCTGAATTGAACCCAAAGGCTCTGTGATTTCTTCAGATTTTTTATAAAAGCCGTATCTGGTTTATATTCTTTTAAAATTTGGTTATAGGCCCGGTTCAGTTCTTTATCTGCCAATTTATATTTATTGTCTGCTTCCTGGTTAAGTTCAAGCTGCGTCTGGGCATAGGAAAATAATGCTATGAAAAATAATACTGTAAGAAATGATATTTTTTTCATGACCTGTAGAATTTTGTTGATCGAATCAAAATAACTTTTTATCTGTCAATATCCGGTATCACCAAATCTAATGTTCCCATCGTCGCCACTAAATCACCAAGCTTGCCTCCCCTTGACATGTGATCGAG
>JANWHX010000108.1 GCA_025450235.1 Chitinophagaceae bacterium
ACAGGAAATTCAGTCGCGGATTGTACGGATTTTTTCGCCTGATTTCGGAGATCCTTTATTTTCTCGCCATTCTTTGTCGTGAACTCAATGAATGATTGCATCAATGCATAGGTTGCTTTTACTCTTTGATCATAAGGTTTCAGCATGTGTGTTTCGGGGACAAAAGAAAAGGTATGCCATAATGTGGCATAGCCGCTGCTATATCTTGGGCTATCCCAGTATTCGGGCCAGCCGTTTTCAGGGGTGTCTCCAAAGGAATTGACATAGGGGACAAGATCAAATCCTCTCTCTTTCATTAAGCTATATAGCGCCGGTTCAAATTGTTTATCCAGGAATTCTCCCATCGGTCCGCCTACTTTGTTGTGTTGTGAAGTCAGGAGGGTCATCACATGTTGGTAGTCGGCCCCGTTGCTTACGTGGTTATCGACAAATACATCCGGATCTGTGAGATGAAAGATTTCGGCAAAGGCTCTCGAATCTTTTGAATCACACTTGATAAAATCGCGGTTGAGATCAAGGTTTTGAGAATTGCCTCTGAAGCCAAATTCATCCGGCCCATTCTGATCGACCCGATAGTTAGGACTGCGGTCAAGACAACCGCCGATATTATACACAGGAATGATTGCGAGCACAACATTGTCGGGAATTTTGTAGGTATTGAGGACAATGTCCCTTGCCATCAACATGCTCGCATCTACACCGTCTGGTTCACCGGGATGAATGCCATTATTGAAAAGAATGATCCGTTTGTTGTTCTTACGAATGCTTGCAAAATTATAATCACCATTATTGGAGACAACAATAAGATGCAAGGGATAGCCTGCGTCGGTCATTCCCATTGTCAGCATCTTTACTTTGCCGGATTGCTGATCGAGCTTTTGCCACCAGTCAATGATCTCGAAATACCCAGGTGTTTGCCTGCCTCCCGATCTTTCGAACATTGTATTTATAGGCTGTCCGTAAATAAAACAGGAGCTCGTAATAAGGAGCAATGTTACTATTGATTTCATTTGGTAAAGTTATTACTCCCCGATAAAAATCATGTTTTTCCGGTGCCCTGTTTGTGGGCTTTGCCCCAGGTTTACTGAAACTTATTCGCCGATTAATTTGAAAGATGTAGGCAATTACTGTAAAATAAAAAGGCACTCCTCAACGGAATGCCTTTATTCTTATAAAGCAAAATATTATTTCGCGGCGGCTGCTTTCTTTGCCAGTTTGCTTTTTAGGTTAGCCGCTGTGTTTTTATGAATGATTCCTTTCTTTGCGAGTTTATCTATCATACTTGCCACTTTTGGAAACTGCTCGCTCATTTCTTTTCCCTTTGACGCACGAAAGTCACGAACCGCGTTACGGGTAGTTTTGCCGTAATATTTGTTTCTTTCGCGGCGCTTGGCAGCCTGTCTTACATCTTTTTTTGTTGCGCTATGATTAGCCATTTACTCTCAATTTTAAGTCCGAATCCCGCCCCGGAAATTCGGGGGTTTCAGAACGGGAGGCAAAGGTAGGGGTGAGATGGCTAATAGCCAAATTTACAGTTGGTTTAGTTCGGTAAAAAAGGCAATTAAGCGGACAAATATACCATGAGAGAAGCCGCAATATGTGAGTCCTGATTTTCAGAGTTTTTAGGCGATATTTGTGTCCCCAATGGCCTAAAAATACCTGCGTTCATGAAGGATTTCTCTTATATCACCAGTTCACACCCGGAATTCATAGAAAATTTATACCGGGATTTTTTGAATAACCCTGATAGCGTTGACCCGGAATTGAAGATGTTTTTTGAGGGTTTTGATTTTGCCATCGGGAATGTTAAAGTTAAATCGAACGGTGCCCCGGCTTCTTCGCCAGCATCGCAGGTGGCGGCTGCCCCATCTGATGGCATCAACTGGGCAAAGGAATTAGGAGTTTACCGGATGATCCTGGGTTATCGTAATAAGGGTCACCTGATTGCCAAAACAAATCCTATCCGTGAAAGAAAAGACCGGGATGCTAATCTGAACTTTTCTTTTTTTGGCCTTAGTGACGATGATTTGGATACAACATTCCAGGTAGGCGAGCGCATCGGTATTGGACCAGCCACCTTAAGGAATATTAAAGCCCATTTAGATAAAGTGTATGCCTGGCACACGGGTATTGAATTCAAATATATCAGCAACCAGGAAAAAATAGGGTGGCTCACTAATGAAATGGAAAAGAATTTTTCCGGTCCTATATCATTGGATAAGCAGAAAAGGATCCTGGAAAAACTGAACCAGGGAGTAATGTTTGAAGAATTTCTTCACAAGAAATATGTTGGGCAAAAGAGATTTTCCCTGGAAGGGGGTGAAACAACTATCGCTGCACTGGACGCGATCATAAATGCTGCTGCCACCCATGATGTGCAGGAAGTGGTGATCGGTATGGCCCATCGTGGGCGGTTGAATATTCTTGCAAACGTCATGGGAAAAACCTACGAACAGATCTTCAGTGAATTTGAAGGTACGGCCAAACTCGATCAAACGATGGGAAGCGGGGATGTAAAATATCATTTGGGCTATGGAAGTGAGCTACAAACCCCGGATAATAAGACGATCCACTTAAAACTCATGCCGAATCCTTCTCACCTGGAAGCGGTGGACCCGGTGGTTGTTGGATTTGCAAGAGCGAAAGCAGATGTAATGTATCAAAGCGACTTCGATAAGATCCTTCCCATACTTATTCATGGTGACGCCTCAGTTGCCGGGCAGGGAATAGTGTATGAGGTTTTACAAATGTGTAATCTCGACGGATACTATACGGGAGGCACGATCCATTTTGTCATTAATAACCAGATCGGCTTTACCACCGATTTTGATGATGCAAGGAGTTCTGATTATTGCACCTCATTGGCGGCTGCTGTCCAGGCCCCGGTCCTCCATTGCAATGGCGACGATCCGGAAGCTGTTGTAAAATGCGCGGAAATTGCGACACGCTACCGGCAAAAATTTAATTCAGATGTTTTCATAGATATGGTATGTTATCGCAGGCATGGACATAATGAAGGCGATGATCCGAAGTTTACACAGCCACACCTGTATGCTTTGATTGATAAGCATCCTAATCCGAGAGAGGTGTATGTAAAATATTTATTGGAAAATGGCGAACCGGATGCCAAGGAACTGGCTAAAGAAATGGAAAAGAAATTCTGGGCCGACCTGCAGGAACGATTAGATGAAGTAAAACAACATCCATTGCCTTATCACTACCAACAGCCTGAATTATGGTGGAAAAGCCTGAGACACGCAACCCCCGACGATTTTGATACTTCACCTGTAACGGCGATAAGTAATGATAATTTCAATACTGTTTTCAATGCGCTTATGACATGGCCCGGAGATTTTAAGCCATTAAGAAAAGTTGAAAAGATTTTACAGGATAAAATAAAATTGTTTGAAACAGAGAAAAAAATTGATTGGGCAACTGGTGAGTTGTTGGCGTATGGCAGTTTGATATTGGAAGGAAAAGATGTAAGAATGAGCGGACAGGATGTTCGCCGCGGTACTTTTTCTCACCGGCATGCGGTACTGCGTGATGAAGACAATGACAAACCATATAGCAGGTTAAGTCGTGTTCCCGGGGCAAAAGGAGATTTTAGGATATATAATTCTTTGCTTAGTGAATATGGGGTGCTTGGCTTTGAATATGGTTATGCCCTGGCTAATCCCAATGCATTGGTATTATGGGAAGCGCAGTTTGGAGATTTTGGCAACGGGGCCCAGATAATGATTGATCAATTCATCGCAGCGGGCGAACAGAAATGGAACCGTATGAATGGAGTTGTTTTGTTGTTACCTCACGGCTATGAGGGCCAGGGTCCGGAGCATAGCAGTGCCAGGATGGAACGTTTCCTTCAAATGTGTGCTGAAATGAATATGGTAGCAGTGAATATTACAACTTCGGCCAATTTATTTCATGCACTCAGGCGCCAATTGATGTGGCCATTCCGAAAACCATTAATTATTTTTTCTCCAAAGGCAAATCTCCGTCATCCCGGTAGCTATTCCGTAATGGAGGAATTTACAAAAGGTAATTTCAAAGAAGTAATAGATGATTCATTTGCAGATGCGGGTAAAGTGAAGAAGGTTTTTTTCTGTAGTGGTAAAATTTATTTTGATCTTGCCGAACGTCAGCAAAAGGAGAACAGAAAGGATATGGCTTTGATCCGTATCGAGCAGTTGTATCCTTTCCCTGAGAAGCAACTGGAAGAATTGTACACAAAGTACAGCAAGGCTACATGGTTTTGGGTACAGGAAGAGCCGCAGAACATGGGCGCCGCGTCTTATTTACAAACGAATTTTAAGAGTATTAATTACGGGGTGATCAGCCGTCAGCCTTCAGCATCTACTGCCACTGGTTTCGCAAAGGTGCATGCGCAGGAGCAGGGGGAGATCATTGAAACAGTATTTAGTATTTAAATGAGAATTGTTTCTTTAATATATTTATCAGTTGTATTAATTTCCTGCAAAGAACGGAAAGGGTATGTTGACAAAGTTGAAAATGATGGAGATAATGTTTATAGTGTGACATCCGATGACGATGATATGAACAACGCCATAGCAAAGGCCAGATCTACCTACGACAGCTTTTTAAAAGCTTTTGCAAAAAGCGATTCAAACGTCAATAGCTATACAGTAAAGTTGAGGTTCAGCAATGGAGAAAATGACGTTGAGCACATGTGGTTATCCGATTTGCATGCCCGCGGTGACAATTTTTACGGTGTACTTGACAGTGATCCTGTTAGTATCAAAAGGGTAAAATGGGGTGACACCATCGAGATAAAAAAGGATTCCGTGAGCGATTGGATGTATCTCAAAGACAATAAAATGATTGGTGGCTTTACGATCATGGTATTGTACGATAAAATGAGTAAAAGCGAAAAAGACGCCTTTAAGAAGGAGATTTCGTTTGATCTAAAATAGAAAACGGATTAAATCTTTTCAAATGATTGATATTAAAGTTCCGACAGTAGGTGAATCCATCAGCGAAGTAACATTATTGCAATGGCTGAAAAAAGACGGAGAGTATGTTGATCGGGATGATGTGATTGCTGAACTGGAAAGTGAGAAAGCGACTTTTGAAGTGAATGCTGAAAAAGCCGGCATATTAAAAACTTCTGCGAAAGAAGGCGACACCTTGAAGATCGGGGACTTGCTGGCATCTATTGATGAAACAGCGGCGAAGCCGGATGGAAAGAGTCAGGAGTCAGGCGCAAAGAGTCAGAAGTCGGGAAATGGAATTGCAAAAGCAGAAGAGAAGAAAGTGCCGGAAAAAAAAGAAAAGATCGAAAAGGCAGAAGGAGCTAAACATCCGGTGGTGATCGAGCCCGGTGGTGCAGACAGTTCTAAAGAAATGAAGGCTTCACCCGTTGCTTCGGCGATCATTGCAGATAAAAAAGTAGATCCCAAATCTGTTACACCTTCCGGCTACCAGGGTAAAATATTAAAAGATGATGTGTTGGCCGCATTAAGCAATCCTGGTAAGGTTACCGGGGGCAAGGCATTGTTCAATCGTGATGAGAAACGTGAAAAGATGAGCCAGTTGCGCAGAACCATTTCGCGCAGGCTGGTAGAAGCGAAGAACACAACTGCTATGCTCACTACGTTCAATGAAGTGGACATGAGCCGTATTATGGAAATAAGAAACAAATACAAGGATAAGTTTAAGGAAATGCACGGGGTGGGTCTTGGGTTCATGAGTTTTTTTGCAAAGGCCTGTTGTGTCGCACTGCAGGAGTGGCCAGCGGTGAACGCGTATATAGATACCGATCAATTAATTTATCATGACTATTGTGATATTTCGATCGCCGTTTCGACCCCAAGAGGTTTAACCGTGCCTGTTATTCGGAATGCGGAAAGCATGAGCATGGCGGAGATCGAACTAAAAGTGATTGAGCTCGCTACTAAGGCTAAAGAGAATAAACTTAGTATGGAGGATCTCCAGGGCGGCACATTTACCATCACGAACGGAGGTGTATTCGGGTCATTGATGAGCACGCCGATCATAAACCTGCCTCAAAGTGCTATTTTAGGAATGCATAAAATACAGGAGCGTCCCGTTGCTATCAATGGACAGGTCGTTATCAAACCGATGATGTACCTGGCATTAAGTTATGATCATCGTATTGTTGACGGAAGAGAATCCGTAAGCTTTTTGGTAAGGGTGAAAGAATTACTGGAAAACCCTGAACAATTATTAATAGGGAAAGATCCGGTGAAAACCTTGCTGGGCTTATAAATTGAATTAGTCAACATTTCATCTACGGGCAGGTTCAGATAACTTTCAACTTAATATCAAAGAGACAAGCTCCAAATAAATTCCCTGTCTGCCGAACAGGCAGGGAAAAAAGAAAACTAAATTTCGAAAAAAACAACCCCAATGGAACACTGTTTTGAATTTTAAGCATTTTAATTTGTTTCTTTATTTGGTTCTTGGGTCTTGTTTGGAATTTTCGCAATCTTATAGATAAAATGTATCCTTATCCTATAAAATTCAATTGTATCTTAACAGATCAAACCCGGACTATTACAAAACTCTTTTCAACGCGGGGGCAGGATTGTCCGCCGCTTTTTTTATCTTTTAAGAAATGAGCCGCTGTCATTCATATCTCAATTCGGCAAAGACAATTTTGCAGCAGTATCATGGAGAAGAACCCCTGGCTTCATTTCTCAAAAAATTCTTTTCACTTCAAAAAAAATATGGTTCCAAAGACAGGAAAACGATCAGCCATTTATGTTATTGCTTTTTCCGGCTGGGTAAAGGGGGTGATAAACTTTCAATGGAAGAGCGATTGATACTGGCATTGTTTCTTTGTTCTACACAACAAAATGAAGTACTTCTTGAATTGAAACCCGAATGGAATCAGCAGGTTGAATTATCCCTAAAACAAAAATTGGCGATTGCGGAAAATGCAGGATTGATTAATGACGTATTTCCCTGGCAGGACGAATTAAGCAATGGAATCGATCCTATAAAACTCTCTGAATCATTTTTTGTGCAACCGGATTTGTTTTTGCGCCTGCGGCCGGGTAAAGAAGAGATTGTAAAAGAAAAATTGCAAAGCGCTGGAATCAATTTTAATGTCATTTCCGACTCGTGCGTTGCTCTGTCCAATTCGACCAGGATTGATTCAGTTATCGAATTAAACAAAGAAGCTGTTATACAGGATTATAGTTCGCAAAGGGTAGGGGAGCTTTTTCACCTGGTCAGACCGGGACAGCCTGTCCCGATTCTTCGGGAGTCGGACCAGGTGTGGGACTGCTGCGCTGCGAGCGGTGGTAAATCAATTATGCTTTATGATCTTTATCCAAACATAGATCTTACTGTTTCTGATATCAGGGAATCAATAATCATAAATCTTAAAAAGAGATTCAAAGAAGCAGATATTACAAAATATAAAAGTATCGTTGGGGATGTA
>JANWHX010000109.1 GCA_025450235.1 Chitinophagaceae bacterium
AGACCGGCGTAGCACTTGCAGTAGCGCCGCCTTGTGTATTTATCGGTAAATTATTCTGCCCTCTTATCTGGATAATTGGTAATTGGTTTGGGTCGCTTCCTAATACATTGTTTTGTTCAATGCGGACGGAAGGATCTACCACTGCTAATGCCTGTAATACATTCGTAGGATTCACAGATTTTAATTGGTCACCTGTATAAGTTTTGGCGGCACCTGTAAAATTTCCAGCAGGTCTTTTATATAATCCGTTATTGACGACCACTTCACTGAGCACTGCGGTTGCAGAAGCCATTTTTATTGTTACTTCCGACTGACCCGGGTTTAACTTTATTTCTATTCTTGTATGACCAACATAAGAAGCTGTCAATACAGAACCTTCCGGCACATTTTTTAATTCAAATGTTCCGTCATTTTTAGTGGTAATAAAAATTTTTGTTCCCTTGATGGTAACAGTGGCGCCTGCTAATACTTCGTTAGCTTCATTTTTTACAACACCTTTTACAACTGGAATTGTTTTTTCCTGTCCGTAAACAATGTTTGTTGTTATAAAGAACAGAAACAGCGTACAGGTTGTCACCATTGAAAAAATTCGGTGCTTAGTTTGTAATTTACTTTTGAAGTAATTCATAATAATGGCTCTCTTTTATTCAGTCATTTATTGTTCTCAAACAGTTTGTTTCTTATTCTGGTTTTATAAAAACATAAGACGCATCTGCCACCACCGGAACCTTGGTAAAAGGCAATGAAGTGAATGGCAGATTTTTTCTTTTATAGAAATAAAACATTTGGCCTTCGCTGAGGAATTCTTTCTGGTATTCCTTTCTTATTTCAATATTCAGGCTGTCTCTTTTTAAAGCAGCCAATGTGTACCTAGGTAAACCGCGATGCACCCTTACTGAATCAAGCAGGTCAGTTGCTTTGAGTGAATCAAGTGCAGCGGTTGCACACTCGGCAGCGATATAGTACATTTCTGTAACCCTGATCATCGGAAGCACATTTGAAAGATTGGTATTAGTTGCATAACATTTTCTTGGCATAATAGTATTGCCAAGAGCTACTCCTGTGGTAGGATCCAAAAAAGCACGGCGGAAGTCACTTGTGGCACCACCACCTGTTACATACAATGCTGTCTGGTTTTGAGTGGTAAATCCCAGCGGGGGGGTTGTATTCAACACGGATTTATAATACTCCGCTGATATGTTGAAGCTGCTGTATAGTGAGAATACATGCTCTTTAGTGATCATCCAGTCACTGTTAACTGCAGTGATCATCGGAAATTTATTACTGTTGATCACCGATAAAGCATAAGACTGTGCATTTGTAAGATCTCCTTTATAAAGATAGATGCGGGCCAATAAACCTTTCACGCCCCAATGCGTAAAACGTGAAGTGGTCATATCTGTTTGACTAAGTAATGACTCAGCTGTTTTCAGATCAGCGATACATGAATCAATAAATGCACCGGTAGTTAAAACCGGCGCAGCATAAGGACTGATCTTACTTACATAAGGAATGGCTGGCAAATTTAAACCTGCAGCAGCAGGAGATGGTGCAAACATCCGTAGCAGGTCAAAATGCAAGAATGCACGCAGGCCTAATGCTTCCCCTTTAGTTGTATTGTAGTTATTGCCAGTGAAAACATTGCGCCTGATTTCTACATTATCAAGAAGGTTGTTCAGGTTAGCAATACTGACATAAAGATTGTTCCAAATATCTTTAAAAGTTGTTTTCACCTCCGGATCCTGGAAATTGTACCGGGCACCCTGGTAATATAAATTGGCAATTGCAGGCGATATGGTCGTGTCATAACTTCTGCCAAGCACAGACATTAAACCGAAAGTCATATCTCTTCCATACACAGTTTTACCTCCCATCTGCAGATACACGCCATTCAAGACTTCTTTAAATCCCTGTTCATTTGAGAGAACAGTGTTCTCGTCAACCTGCAAAGGAGCATCTGTATCCAGCCACTTTTTGCAACCGGTCAAAGACACTATGATCAGCGCTGCAGCCAGGAAATAAATTTTTAAACCTCTATTATACATATCAATACTTTTAAAACATTAAAAACCTGCTGTTATAGAAAATGAATACATACGATTAAAAGGATAATAAATTCCTCTCTCTACATTATTATTGCCTGTTCGGAAAACATTGTTGGCAACAAAACCGAGTTTTAAAGTCTTGGCTTTGATCTTCTCAATTATATTTATTGGAAGTGAGTAGCCAAGGGCGATCGCTGAACAATTAATGAGGTCATTGCTTTCAATAAACCGGGTGGTGGCATAAGTGGGCGAAGTGGTCATACCATTTATTGATAATTGCTTGTACAAAGCATTATCACCCGGTTGCTTCCACCTGTTACCGGCAGCACGGCTGTCAACATTATACGTCAGGTCTGCATTCTCCAGCCTGTCTGCCAATGTTTGATTATAATATTTTGCACCAACCTGGTAATTGAAATAAATACCGGCTGTAATATTCTTAACTGATACACTTGTTCCGAAAGAACCGAGTAAGTCGGGTGAAAGATCACCGGCAAAAACTTTATCAGATGCATCCCACGTGAATGTCTCTGTGCCATCAGCCTTGAGGAATTTTTCCTGGCCGGTAGCCGGATCAATGCCTAATGAACGAACAGCCCAGATACCTGTGAGAGATTGGCCAGTTACATAGCGTGGCTGGGGTCTTGTCTGATCAACAGACATAGCATCATTGGCGTTGTTAACCTTATCCAGGTATTCAGAAGTAGTCGTGATGCGATCCTCATTATGAATTCCATTCAACCGAACGGTCCAGGTAATCGCTTTTTTTACATTCCTGATCACAGTGTAATTCAGATCAAACTCCATCCCTTTATTTTCAATGGCGCCAAGGTTATCATAATAAGTAAAGTTTATAAAGCCTGTTGATGACGAAGAAACTACTGGTAAAACAAGCCCGTTCGTTTTATTCCTGTAAGCATCTACCCGAACAGATAACCTGTTTTGCAATAACACCGCATCCACTCCAACATTTTGCTTCTGTGTTTCCGGAGCCTTAATATCTTCATTGGCAAAGCCTGTTAAGAAGGCGCCTAACCCAATGCCTCTTGTTCCAAAACCACTACCACCTTGTATATATTGCCTGTCAGTATAATAATTATAAGATGAGTGACCGAGGTAAGATTGAAAAAACTGGTTGCCTGTTGTACCAACACTTGCACGGACACGCAATTGATTTAAGATCTTGTTCTCCTGGAAAAATCTTTCCTGGTGAAGATTCCAGCTTGCACCGGCAGACCAATGTGATGCCACCCTGTTATTTTCACCAAACTGAGAAGATGCGTCAGCATTCACTGAAGCTTCAAACTGGTAACGGTTATCATAGCTGTATGCAAAGTTTCCGTAGCCTGATACTAAACGTGTTTCAATTATTCCGGTTGTTGGCTTTGTGTTGGAATAAGCATTACCAAAAGCAAGATCAGATAGCTTATCAGTTGTAAATCCAACCAGCTCAATTCCGGTAGATTCACTTCTGGTTTCCAAACCTGTTAAACCGGTTGATCCATAGAATTGGTGCAAACCTGTTTTTTTAGTGTAATCCAGGTTTAGTGTTCCCTCCATACTTAAAAAATCACTAACGGTTTGATTATACTTTCCTCTATTAAAAAACTGGCTGGGAGTATAACCAGCAAAAGCAGTGTGTGTCGGTGGAAGGAAATAATTCTGTTCATCCGATTGTTTGCTGATCCCGAATCTTCCATTCAAACGGAAACCATGGCCGATCATCCAGTTGATGTTCGTTAAATTGCTTAACCGTGAATATGCTGCTTCATCTGTAGTTGAAATAGTACCGTTGTATGCAGGATTATAAAAACGAACCGTATTGCCCTGGTAAGTATATTCTTCAACTACCCTTGACATTTCACCTGTTACTGAATCGTAAGGATTCCAGTAAGGATTTTGCCTGGCATACTCACTAAAGCTGCCATAGGTTGAATTGGAAGCGTTTGATCTTTGGTAACTGAGATAATTATTTATAACAACATTCTTAATGCGGGTGCTGATATAACCGCCTAAATTTACATTGTTCCTGTTTGATCCTTTCATCACGCCTTCTATATTATTATAGGAAAAATCCAAACCATAGTTTATATCGTCATCACCACCTTCGAGTGATAACGTATGTTTGCTGCCAACTCCAGTCCTTGTTGGTATGTTAAGCCAGTTGGTATTGATCCCTTTGTTAACCTGGTATAAACGACTTTGGTATAAAGAAGGATTGCTATTATAATAACCAGCGGCTTGCTCCAATTGTAGTTTTTCCGAAGCATTCAATACATTGTAAGAAGAAAGATCAGGAGTAGTAACCTGTACTTGTCCTGAATAAGTAACTGTGAAATCACCTTTCTGAGGCAATTTGGTTTGAATTAATAAAACACCAGTTCCGCCGCGTACACCATATATAGATGTTGCTGCAGCATCTTTTAAAATTGTAATTTTTTCTATCCGGTTCATATCCATATCAAGCGCAGTTTGTAGCGCAACCTGTACACCATTTAATAAAATAACAGGTTGATTTGGATTGGCAATATTACTGGCGACATAATCACCAACTGAAGGATTGATCTGAGCACCAGTAACAGTAGTTCCCGTTTGACTTGCAATAGTAGCTGAAGCAGGAAAATTATACGAGCCCCTGATCTTCACAGATGGAGTAACGTTAGGATCATCGCCATTAAGATTATCTCTTGTAACAATAAAAGAAGGATCATAATATTTCAATGCCTCTGTAAAATTCAACGGATTTATTTTCCGCAGATCATTGCCTGATATTATGGTAGCAGCGCCGGAAAAATGTTCAAGAGGTCTTTCATATAATCCGTTCTTATAATTATTAGCTGAAGATCGCATTTCTCTTTTTCCAATCCGGATCTGCAGATCAGCTTTTACTTTTTTTGATTGAGATATATAACCGGCCTTAGTTATAGTAACCATAATTCCCGCTGGCACACTGTCAAACTCAATGATCCCGTTATTGTCAGAGTAACCATGCTTGATTCCGACGCTGATGTAAGCACTGTCCACTGCAGCTCCATCCACCAGATCCTTAACAGTGATCCTTACTTTTCCAATCATTTTTTTGGGAAGGCTGTCCTTTGGGACCTGTTGATAATAACCGCCTGTTTCAGCAAATACTTCCGACGAAATGCCGGTTATAAAAAGGATGCCTGCCGCAAAAGAAACCATTGAGCGCTTTATGAAAAAATGTACAGGTTTTGATTTCATAGCACCCTGGTAACATTTGGTATTATTATGATTTGGCTTTTCTTGCATTTTTTATATTATTTAAACCGGTTCTTGTGAGTTGAGGGTAGCCTTAGCGGATGTTAAGGTAGATGGCTTTTCCGGGTCGGGGAGCAATTATTAAACAAAATTCCTATTTCAGATGACCAACTCAATAATCCAGGCGATGAGTTTTTCGTAGACTGGTGGGCCAAATTCATCCTTTAAAAACCCCCGAATGTCAGTTAGTAAAAAGTGGCATTCAATAAATTACCAGATTGCAGGACTATATTTTTCAATTAATTGTACATTGTGACCGCAGTAAAACTAAATACTGATCTCTTGTTAGCAGCTCCCTTTAGAAAAAGCGGTTTATTTGTTTTTATAACCCATTGGCTGGCCTGGCTCCTACTACATTTTATTGCCTTTCTCCCCACTTTCGTTAATATGAAAATTTCTGCTATGTGGGAGTCATTCTTATTTAATCACTTCGTTCTTGTTACTATCAATTTCTTACTGTTTTACGTTGTAGCATTTTATATAATGCCCAGGATGGCAACCCTTCAGCAAAAATGGCTCTGGTTAGTTGCCTCTTCCTTATTACTGGCTATCATAGTTACTTACCTGAAATTTCGACTCCAGGCATACTTTACCGAATACCTTATGAATAAAAATCAAATGTTTAATAAATTCCCCAGAAAGGCCTCAACAGACTCTCTCGGCTTTTTCAGCTATCGTTTCAGATCCTATTTTCAGCTTCATATCCTGACCAATGTATCCGTTGTTATTGTTGCATTTGCATACCGCCTTTTGTTACTCTGGTTTCAGCAGGAAAAGATCAGGAAGGAACTCGAGAATCAAAAACTACAGGCCGAGTTATCTTTTTTAAAAATGCAGGTCAATCCGCATTTTTTATTCAATGCGCTGAATAATATCTATTCACTGTCTGTAATGGAGAAAAGTAATAAGACAGGACAGAGTATTATGAAACTTTCAGAACTGATGCGCTACGTGTTGTATGAAAAAGAAGATGCCGAAAATAGAGTAAGCCTTGACAAAGAGATACGGCACATCAATAGTTATATAGACCTGGAGAAACTGCGACATCCCGGGGATGTTTATATAAATTTCTCAATTGAAGGAGACACAAACGGAAAGAGAATTGTGCCTTTATTGCTTTTCCCGCTTATCGAAAATGCCTGCAAGCATGGCATATTAACGGATGCACAAAAACCAGTTGATATCAATTTAAAAGTGGCCGATCACCAGCTTAATTTTTCAATTGAAAATTCTATCAATTCTTACCACAAAGACGAAGTAGGAGGCGTTGGTATTCCCAATGTGCAGAAACGTCTTGACCTGCTTTACGGGAAAAAATACAGCCTCGATGTAAGCAAAACAACAAACAGGTTTATTGTGAATTTACAGTTACCTTTATAAGGAACAAACAAAACTGTTTATGCTTAAGTGCATAGTGATTGACGACGAGCCACTGGCCATCACCCTGCTGGAAGATCACATCAATAAAGTTCCATTCCTGCAACTGGTAGGTTCCTTTAATAATCCAATGGAGGCCCTGATCAGCTTAAATGACAACCCTGTTGACCTCGTTTTCCTTGATATTCAAATGCCGCAGCTTAATGGAGTTCAATTTATGCAATTGCTGCAAAACAGGGCACAGGTGATCATCACATCGGCTTACCAGGAATATGCTATAGACGGCTTTGAACATAATGTAATCGATTATTTACTGAAACCAATTTCATTTGAGCGGTTTTACAAAGCAGTAGAAAAAGCATACAACCAAAAAAACCCAACACAAAAACTTGATCGTTCCCAGGAAATGCATCCTGCCACCGGTGGTTACATCTTTGTAAAAGTTGAAACCAAAATGGTAAGGGTGGAGTTGGATGGTATATTGTTTATTGAAGGGCTTAAAAATTATGTATCGATTCATACTAAAACGCATCGCATCATCAGCCTGCAGGTGATGAAACAACTGGAAGAAATCCTACCACCCAACCGTTTTGTACGGGTTCATAAATCCTATATAGTTGCTTTGGACAAAATCACCTCAATTGAGCGGCAGGAAATTCATATCGGGGATCGGATCATCCCTATCGGGAATACCTACCAGGAACATTTTTATAAATTACTGGAAACACGTAAGGCTTGAGCAGTTTTGGTTACTCATGATGCACCAGCAATGCAGCAATAACTCTTTTATCCTGGAATGCTTAATTCTATTCAAACGATATCGTAATACTTTTTATCCTGACAACCCGCTTTTTCACAAAACACACTTCATGTAATTAATCGGAATAATCCTGCAGGAGCATGTTGGACGGCTTCTCCGAAACCGATGGACACTAACGACAACAGAGGCCAGACAATATACAATTCCTCATAACCATTCCAAAACGAAAATCTGATATTGAAAAAGATCAACATCTTCTTGCAAGTATGTTCGGTTTACAGTTTCAAATTCCCTTTTTTCCATTCACTTATAGTCATTTCAGCGGATAGCCGATTGACCTATCCCATTCATCTTTGATATTTCTTCAAGGACACCAAGGCTTTCTTTTTCGTGAAGAGAAAGCAAATAGCTCGATGCCCATAGACGCACCCCAATGGAACTATCTTTATAAAAATCCAATAATAATAACCTTTCGCTATTACCGTCAAGAAACGCCACAGCCTTAGTAATCTGATGAGCGCATTTATTGCATGTCTTATAGTCGCCCTTCATTGTAGCCTCACCATGCAAAGATGCGGCCTCTCTGAAAATGCGCAAGGCTGTAGCTGAATCATTAATATTCATGGTGACTATCCAAATTCTCTCATCGCTTAAATTCCAAAATCATACTGTTCTTCGAAAGATTTCTGACTAACCCATTGCCTGATAGTTAACGGTTTAGAAAAGCTCTGAATTGACGAATAAATGATTTCACTATCCTGGCGATCGACGGACTGTAAAAAACGATCTCAATATCGATCGAATCAACTGTTGTTTTTACTCCATTATCGATTTGGGCTCTGCTACTGATACGGATGAAAAGAAAGAGAAATAAAATCATCCATATTTTTCTATTCATACAACTATTATTAAAACTTTGTTTTTAATGCACGAATGCAAGTTGCCTTCCTGAAGTTTGCATTAATACCATTTGCGATTGTTTAAAATAAGATGACAACACATATTTTCCAATCTTTTCACCTTGCTGCAAACCGTTCCTGTTAGCATCCATAAAATGAATACCACCAAAGAAACGAGAGTTTGCCGCCTCCTGTGCCGCCTGCCGGAAAGATTGAAAACTTCTTACTGGTAAACCAAAATCCTGCTCTACACTATCCTTATATATAAATGTATTTCCAAAGAAATGTGATAACACTTCAGCTGAAGCGCCAGATATTACTGAATGACCACTTACATATTCAGGAAAAGGAGGCGTTTGTAATAGGGGTTTCCATTCAGGATCGATATATAATCGTATTGCTGTTTCCGGTCTGATGCGGTTGCTGCGATACTTTTCATCCCAACAAGATATAAAAGCATCAGTTAACGTTAATGCAAGCAGGCCATGAACCATCATGCTCGAGTCGAATGAAAGATTTTTTTGCGTACAGGCAATACCTCCAATGCCCATCCAATGTGCGCCGGGAGAAATTTTCTTTATACCAACTTTTAAATGTCCCTGGTCATTTAAAGCAAAGGGATTGCAATCCCAGAAAGCAGCAATTTCCTGCTGCTCATTTGTAAGACGCTTACTGGTTTGATAAACTGAATCCATCAACGCATAGAAAACCGAAGAATTGCTTTTACTGAAAAGAGCAGGAGGAGGCGGTATGAACTGCGAAGCGGAATCCAGGAAGAAAGGTCGCAACTTGCCGAAATAAGGTTCTACCGCTGCGATATAACCAGGAGGAGTAGGAAACCAATATCCTTCACCATTCAGCGGCGTGTAACGCGGATAATCACTGAAACTTCTGTACCCATCACCCTTAGCATACTTCATTACCTGGTCTGTAATGACAACGGCATAGTTTGCTGAACCGCTAATTATTTCCTCATCCATTTCATTTTCAACTTGCTTCAGAATTTTTTCTTTTAAAAATTGCAGTCGCATACCTGATGGCTGAATACGACTGGCAGTTTCAATAATAGCGAGTAAAGAAGTCAGTTGGTAATTGTATCTTTTAATATCAGGTTTTTCAATAGCCGGATAGTCATTTAAAATACCTCTCATGCTTTTGACCGAAGAATTATTTTGAGATACAACTTCATAGCCTGCAAGAAAAGAATAAGCAAAAAAACGTGCGGCCAATGGCGGGTTGGTCACATCATGTACCATGAGGTCAGACATTCTTCTCACCACAGTGTCAATATCAGCGGCAGGAATAATTTTATCTTTGTTGCTGTTTGTTTTGCATGATAATGCTTCCACTAATAACAACATTGGCAACAAATATGTTTTTATATTTCTAATAACCATAACTAATCAAAGGGGCATTGTTTACTCCAAATAATATTTTACGATTAAAAACTGCCATTGATCGTATATCGCCATTGATCTGCAATCCGGATCTTGCAGGAAATATCACTCCGAATTTACAATTGCCAAGCCCTTTTAAGATTTGCCCACGACTTGCTCTGCAATAACCAAAACGCAAGCGGGAACGAGAAACATTGCCACCAATAACTATATCTTTTATATTATCCCCATCCAAATCAGTTACGCTAATGGCATATACAGGAGATTGTTGTGCAGCAATGGGTAAGTCAAGTTGTTCATATTTACCATTAGCAGTGCTTATAAAGCAGGCGCTTGCAAATGAAGTTGCTTTCAGATGTCCTGCATTTTGCAATTCTTCATTGGTAAATACATCCTGCAAAGTTGCATCAGCATAACTTTTATAATCAGTGAATCTTGTGCGCATGATGCTCATCTGATCAAGCAATTCATCTCTTAAAACTGCGGGGTATGTTTTACCTTGTATGTAATAACAAAGTATCGGGTCCACAGAACCATTGTCATCAAAATCCTTATAATATAACTCAGCGGGTTCTTTTTCCGAACATTTTAATACAGAGTTTAATCCCATATTACCTGCGACGATGTCTGGCTTCCCGTCATTATTGATATCAGTCATTACTATTTTATTCCAGCAACCAAATACGGGTTTGTTGAAATAAGTATTGGTTTGATCTGTGAATTGACCCTTATTGTTAATCCAAACCTGGATAGGCATAAATTCCCCCGCAGTAATAAGGTCAGGCTGATCATCTGCATTCATATCAGCAAACAAAGCAGTACTAATCATGCCAGCTTTGGCAAGTGCGTTTGCTGCATTGCTTGTAATATCAGTAAAATGACCTTTACCATTATTGAGTAATAAAAAGCTTTGAGGTGTTTCGGGATACCGACCTGGAATCACACGACCACCAACAAAAAAATCAACAGCC
>JANWHX010000110.1 GCA_025450235.1 Chitinophagaceae bacterium
GCATTACATGTGAAAGATGTCCCCTGGGCTGAAAAACAAATGTGGGCGCCGGATGCAGCTGAGAAAGATGGCAAATATTATTTATACTTTCCGGCCAAAGATCATGACGGGATATTTCGCATTGGTGTTGCCATTGGTTCCTTCCCTGCGGGTCCTTTTATGCCACAGCCGGAAGCTATTAAAGGAAGTTTTTCCATAGATCCTGCTGTATTCAAAGATCATGATGGCAGTTACTATATGTATTTCGGTGGTATCTGGGGCGGCCAGTTGCAACGCTGGAGAGAAGGTGTATTTAAAAGTGAACATCCCGAAAGCCCTTTCGCATTTTTACCGGCGGAGAATGAACCAGCGTTGTGTGCTAAAGTGGCTAAGCTAACTAATGACTTACTGAAATTTGCTGAAATACCGGCAGACCTGGTTATCCTGGATGAAAACGGTGATCCATTATTGCAGGGAGATACAGACCGACGCTTCTTTGAAGCAAGCTGGATGCATAAATACAACGGTAAATATTATTTCTCCTACTCAACAGGCGATACCCATTTTATCAATTATGCTATCGGTGATAATCCTTACGGACCGTTTACTTACAAAGGTGTTGTTTTGAATCCTGTCGTTGGATGGACCAATCATCATTCTATTGTTGAATTTGATGGGAAATGGTACCTGTTTTATCATGATTCAAGCTTGTCGAAAGGTGTTACCCACCTCCGGTCAGTGAAAGTAACAGCCCTTGCGTATAATAATGACGGAACGATTCAAACGATCACTCCTTATAAAGAATAATCACCCTTTGCAATGAAAATACTTATAACCGCGTTGATACTCTCTTTATCACTTACTGTTGCCGGACAGGTCAGACTTCCGCGGCTGGTAAGAGACAGCATGATATTACAAAGAGATGCTAAAATAAATATCTGGGGATGGGCGGCTAAAGGTGAAAAGGTGAATATAAAGTTTGATGGTAAATCGTATAAAACAAAAACCGGGGCCGATGGTAAATGGTCGGTCGTTTTACCTGCGATAAAAGCAGGCGGACCATATACAATGGAAATTGTTGGCAGTAATAAGATCACGCTGAAAGAAATTTTGACCGGTGATGTCTGGATTTGTTCGGGACAATCTAATATGGTGCACCAGATGAATATTCATGATGTCACCTATGCCAATGATATAGCCCGGGCCAATTATCCGCAGATAAGGCATTTCTGGATTCCTACTCTCACCAGTCTTGAAGGACCCAAAGACGATCTGCCAACTGGCTATTGGAAATCAGCCAATCCCGAAGATGTGAGGCCGTTTTCTGCTGTAGCGTATTTTTTTGCAAGGAAGATCTATGAAAAATATCATGTCCCGGTCGGTTTGATTAATGCAAGTGTTGGCGGTACTCCCATAGAAGCATGGACAAGTGAAGAAGGATTGAAAGAATTTCCTGCACTACAATCAACCATTCAAAAAAATAAAGACACATCTTACGTCAATGGCTTAACCAGAAGAGCATTTGCAAATAATGTTAACAGGGTACCTCCGCCGATTAGAGATAAAGGAATGATTGGAAAATGGTTTGATGTTGCGTATATGCCAAAGGGCTGGCATAACATCAATATTCCGGGTTATTGGGAAGACCAGGGTCTTAAAGATCTCAACGGCGTGGTTTGGTACCGAAAAGAAATTGAAGTGCCTGCTTCAATGGTTGGCAAACCCGCAAGAGTTTTTCTCGGAAGAATTGTGGATGCTGACGTATTATATATTAATGGTAAGCAGGCAGGCAATACCACTTATATGTATCCGCAGAGAAGGTATCATTTGCCTCCGGATATTTTAAAAGCAGGCAAAAACATTTTTGTTATAAAAGTTACGAACAACAATGGCAAAGGAGGATTTGTTCCTGATAAGCCCTACTCCATAATTGCCGGCAATGATACCATTGATCTGAAAGGTTACTGGCAATATAAGGTGGGCGAAGTGTATGAACCCCGCGGTGGTGGTAGCTTTGGCGGAGGCGGTATCAATGCACAGAACCAACCGTCCGCATTATACAATGCCATGGTTGCTCCATTGATTAATTATAGCATCAAAGGTTTTCTTTGGTACCAGGGTGAAGCCAATACGGGCAGAGCAGAAGAATATGCAAAGCTTCAACCTGCTCAAATCATTGACTGGCGCAATAAATGGAAACAAGGTGATCTTCCTTTTTTATATGTGCAGCTTCCTGGTTTTATGGACCTGAACTTCCTGCCTTCAGAAAGTCAGTGGGCCGCATTGAGGGAATCGCAATTAAAATCTTTATCCGTGCCTAACACAGGAATGGCTGTGGCAATTGATCTTGGCGAATGGAACGATATACATCCCGATAACAAAAAAGATGTGGGTGAAAGATTGGCATTGATCGCTGAAAAGCTGGCTTATGGTGAAAATACGATTGTTTATTCAGGACCCATTTATCAATCTGCAGAGGTCGATGGAAATAAAATAACACTAAGCTTCAGTCATACCGGAAGTGGTTTGACAACAAACGACGGCGAGGAATTAAATCAATTTGCGGTTGCAGGCGCAGATAAAAAATTTGTTTGGGCAAGATCCAGGATCGAAGGCGATAAAGTGGTTGTGTGGAATGACGATATAGCAACCCCTGTGTATGTACGTTATGCATGGGCAGATAATCCGGTGGGGGCTAATTTATTTAATAAAGAAGGTTTGCCGGCTTCACCATTTAGAACTGATAAATAAAAACTCAGAGTAAAAATGAAAAACTGTATGTTCTTTCTGCTGGTCCTAAGCTTCACCCGGGAAGTTGCAGCACAGGGAGTAAGTATTGACAGCAGCAGGTACCCCCGCATAGTGACCTTTACTGCACAACAGGATCATGATAATATGATGCAACAATTGGGTATAAAGAAATTAAGACCTGGGCCCAGTGGTAATGAATCAGCTCCTAACCATGCTAACTATGATGAATCACTGGCAAATCCCTGTCCGAAATTGCCTGATATTTTGACTACATCAGACGGTAGGAAAGTAATCTCCGCAGCTATGTGGTGGACGCAACGCCAGCCGCAAATTGCAGGAGATTTGGAGCGGGAAGTATATGGCCGGCTTCCAAAAAATATTCCGAAGGTTACCTGGACATTAAAAATCACCGACAGAGAATTCATTGGTCGCACACCGGCTATTGTCAAACAATTGGTTGGTCATGTTGACAACAGCGAATATCCGTTGATCAATGTCGATATTAATATGATGCTGGTGGTACCTACAAATGTTAAAGGCCCTGTTCCTGTATTGATGATGTTTGGCTTTCCTACTTTTCCTTCGCCGGCACAGCCTCCACCTGCGGACATGGAAAAATTAAATGCGGCTTTTAAAGAGATGATGATAAAGAATGATCCGTCCGTCAAAGCTATTTTCGATCGGTATCCAGCCTATACACCCATCACCAGATTACCAGGTCCAAATTTCTTTGCTCCTCCCCCTGCTGGTGATCTTCCTCCAACAGAACAATTGTTGGCAGCAGGCTGGGGGTATGTTACTATTGAGCCCAACAGTATTCAAGCTGATAATGGTGCAGGTCTTACCAGGGGAATTATTGGCTTAGTAAATAAAGGCCAGCCACGTAAGCCGGATGATTGGGGCTCTTTGCGTGCATGGGCCTGGGGTGCTGCCCGCGGATTGGATTATTTGGAAACAGATACATTGGTAAATGCAAAGAAAGTAGGTATCGAAGGCGTGTCCCGTTACGGTAAAGCCGCATTGGTCACACTTGCTTTTGAATCACGTTTTGCAGTCGGGCTAATAGGTTCTTCAGGTAAAGGTGGCGCTACATTGCATCGCCGTGTATTTGGAGAAGCCGTGGAAAGTCTTACCGGGAGCGGGGAGTATCATTGGATGGCCGGCAATTATTTAAAATATGGTGCATCGGAAGCAAGTTTTGGAAGTAAAACAGGGTGCGATCTACCTGTTGATTCACATGAACTGATTGCACTTTGCGCACCGCGGCTTACTTTTATAAGTTATGGTATTCCAGAAAAAGGCGATGCCAAATGGCTGGATCAGCAAGGAAGTTATATGGCTACTGTGGCCGCCGGGCCCGTATTTAAATTGTTAGGAGCTAAGGATATTGGTGTCTCGAACGATTATCAACAGGAAAAGATGCCTCCTATGCTTACAGATATGCTAAATGGTGAGTTAGCATGGCGGCAGCATGATGGCGGACATACCGATGCTCCAAACTTTAAGTATTTTATTCCATGGGCAAACAAGTTTTTGAAATATGAGCGAATAGCGGCACCATAATGAAAGATTAATCTTACCAGGCATGAAAAAGAATTGGTTTGTTTTAGTAATAAGCATCGTTCTCATTAATAAAGCATCTGCACAGTCCACTGCACCATGGCAGGGGAAAAAATGTGCTGTTGTTCTTACTTATGATGATGCGATTAATCAGCATTTGGATAACGCTATTCCCGTTTTGGATTCCCTCGGCTTGAAAGCAACATTTTATATTACAGCTTTCTCGGCTTCTATACAATCACGGTTAAATGATTGGAGAAAACTGGCTGTGAAGGGTCATGAATTGGGAAATCATACATTGTTTCATCCGTGTATCGGGGGAGCTGACCGAAGCTGGTTAAAGCCGGAGTATGACATGAATAACTACACTGTTCAGCGGATGATTGATGAAACAAGGATGACCAATGTCTTTTTGCAGGCATTGGACGGAAAAACAAAAAGGACATTCGCCTTTACCTGCGGCGACATGAAAATAGGCGATTCATCTTTTGTCAACGCCATGAAAAATGATTTTGTCGCGGCCAGGGCGGTGAGAAACCAAATGCATAAAATAAATGAGATCGATCTCCTGGATGTGGATTGCTATATGGTGAATGGCGAAACAGGTGCACAAATGATCGAATGGGCGAAAAAGGCAATGGAATCAAATTCATTGCTGGTTATACTTTTTCATGGAGTCGGGGGAGGCAATTCATTAAATGTATCCCTTCCGGCCCACCGTGAATTCATACAGTTTTTAAAAAGGAACAAAAAGGATATTTGGGTAGCCCCTATGGTTGAAGTAGCGGAGTATATCAGGAAATGGCAGGCTGGCAAGAAATAGATAGTAAAGATTATGTAAGTCCGGAACAGGCATATATTAATTCAACAACCAGTAAAATAAACAAACGGGATGAGTACGGGGATTCAACAGATTTATTATGAAAAGTAAATTATTCACCATAGGAATAATTCTTTTCTGTTTGCGGCCAAATGCCCAGGTATCATCGAATATGCCGCGACTTGTGAAAACCGGGAACTATGTTCAGTTGTTGGTGGAAAATAAACCCTTTTTGGTATTGGGAGGCGAGTTAGGCAATTCCAGTGCATCCAGCAATGAATATATGAGACCGGTATGGCCAACCCTAAAACAAATGAACCTGAACACAGTTATCGCCCCGGTTTATTGGGAGCTGGTCGAACCCATTGAAGGACGGTTTAATTTTTCATTAGTAGATACTCTGCTCAGGAATGCCCGACTGAATAAAATGAAACTGGTGCTGTTATGGTTTGGGGCATGGAAAAACAGTATGTCCTGCTATACGCCGGCATGGGTTAAACTCAATTCAACAAGGTTTCCCAGGATACTGGATAAAACCGGCAATCCGCATGAGATATTAACTCCTTTCAATAAAAATAATCTTGAAGCAGACAGCAAAGCGTTTGTAAAACTGATGGAGCATATCAAACAGGTTGACGGTAAACAAAACACTGTAATCATTGTGCAGGTGGAGAATGAAATAGGGATGCTTCCCGACGCACGAACTTATGATGAAGCTGCTAATGCAGCATTTAGTCAACCAGTACCGGCAGCCTTGATATCCTTCCTTGAGAAAAATAAAGACCGCTTACTTCCCGAAATCAAATCAGCCTGGGAAAAAAATGGATATAAAACATCAGGTAATTGGGAAACGGTTTTTGGAAAAGGTCTTTCTACGGATGAGATCTTCATGTCCTGGTATTATGCTGTTTTTACAAACGAACTTGCCGTAGCGGGCAAAGCTGCTTATAATTTACCGATGTATGTAAATGCCGCTTTGAACCGCCCGGGCCGTAAACCAGGCGAATATCCCAGCGCGGGCCCATTACCTCATATAATGGATATATGGAAAGCAGGTGCACCTGCTGTTGATTTGCTGGCGCCGGATTTTTACAATCCCGACTTCAAACATTGGTGCGATCTGTACACAAGGGGTGGTAACCCTTTATTCATTCCAGAAATTCGTTTTGAAAATGGCATTGACGCTAAAGCCTTCTTTGCATTCGGAAATTATAACTGCCTTGCCTTCTCTCCATTTTCTATTGAATCAACTGAACATCCGGAAAAAGAACCTATCGGTAAAGCATACAATATTTTAAAACAGGTGAGTCATTTGATCACTACATACCAGCCGGCAGGCGCTGTCAACGGTTTTTTGTTGGAAAAAGATTCATTGGCGAAAGAAATAACAACCGGTAGTTACCGGATCACGGTTAATCATGAATATAAACTGGGATGGGCCGCCGGAGCCAAGGATGATAATTGGCCATTGGCAGGCGGGATTATTATTTCAGTGGCACCAGATGAATTCTATGTCGCGGGAACCGGGATAGTAATAACATTTGCTTCAGCAATGACGAATAAGAAGGCTGGCTTCATCAGCATAGATGAGGGAAAATTTGAAAACCAACGATGGATTCCGCGTCGTCGGATGAACGGCGACCAGGATCACCAGGGCAGGCATGTGCGAATACCGGGCAAAGAATATAGTATTCAGCATGTGAAGCTTTATACTTATTAAACAAACCAAATACAATTGATTTTTAAAAATATTACCTGCCTAATGCAAAAAATAACAGGATCGAGAGGGCGGAACACGGAAAACACAGATTGGATGGATACGCACAGATTAATAGAAAATAAAAAAGAGGTACTCGTGGAAAGTGTGGTAATCAAATAAACTTATCAGTGTAAATCCATTTGATCCCTGTCATCCGTGTTCTACCAAACAACTTAAAAGTCATTTTATATGAAAATAATTCGTAAATCAGTTTTAGTAGCGGTTGCTTTGTCTTATTCCGTGTTGAGCATTGCTCAACCGGTCGCAGAAAAAGATCTTCCGTTCTGGAATCACAAATTACCCCTTGAAAAAAGAGTGAATGATGTTGTCAGCCGGTTGACACTCGAAGAAAAGATAAAGCAGATGCTGAATGCAACACCTGCAATACCACGGTTAGGCATCCCCGCTTATGAATGGTGGAACGAAGTACTTCATGGCGTGGCAAGAACACCTTTCCGCGTTACTTCTTATCCGCAGGCAATAGCCATGGCTGCAACATGGGACACCAATTCATTAGCCATAATGGCCGACTACTCCGCCATGGAAGGAAGGGCAATTAATAACATAGCTATTGAACAGGGAAGAACGAAAGAAAGATACCTGGGATTAACATACTGGACGCCCAACATCAATATATTTCGTGATCCACGATGGGGAAGAGGACAGGAAACCTATGGTGAAGATCCCTTTCTGACAGCGATGCTTGCAAGGGCTTTTGTAAGAGGATTGCAGGGAGAAGATCCGAAATATTTGAAAGCAGCCGCATGTGCCAAACATTTTGCTGTGCATAGTGGTCCTGAGCCAAGCAGGCATGTCGATAATTTCAATCCATCAACTTATGACTTGTGGGATACTTATTTACCCGCATTTAAAGAGCTTATAGTAAAAGGTAATGTGGCAGGGGTAATGTGTGCATACAATGCCGTTAACACACAACCCTGCTGCGCCAATGACTTATTGATGAATGATATTTTACGCAAGCAGTGGAAATTTACAGGATATGTTACGAGTGATTGCTGGGCAATCGATGACTTCTTCAAATATCACAAAACGCATAAAGATTCTGTCACATCTGCTGTCGATGCTGTGATGCACGGAACTGATATTGAATGCGGCACTTCGGTTTATTATACTTTATTAAATGGTGTTAAGCTGGGCTTGATAAGTGAAGCCCAGATAGACGTTTCACTGCGAAGATTATTTACGATTCGTTTCAGGCTGGGAATGTTCGACCCGCCATCAATGGTAAAATATACGAAGGCGCCTCCATCCACCCTGGAAGCTCCTGAACATAAGGCTCATGCATTGAAGATGGCGCAACAATCCATCGTGTTACTAAAGAATGAAAACAATACACTCCCTATAAAGAAAACGATCAAAAAAATTGCAGTGGTAGGTCCCAATGCTGACAACCGGGTAGCTGTTCTTGGAAACTACAATGGTATCCCTTCCCAGATTGTTACAGCCCTGGATGGTATTAAAGCAAAGCTTGGCAACACGGTGGAAGTGGTGTATGACCAGGGCACCACATTCATCCATGATACATTGCTGGTTTATGCCGATGTAAGCAATCAATTTAGCTGGGAAGGTAAACAGGGCTTTAAAGCGGAATACTTCAACAATCGCGAATTAAAGGATAATGCAGTAGTAACAAAAACAGAAAATTCAATTGACCACTTCTGGCAGGAAGGTGAAACGGTAGCTGGCAACATTATGGCCACAAATTTTTCTGCAAGATATAGCACTAACTATACAGCTACTGCTGATGGAAGCATTACGTTTGAAGTGGATGGTGATGATGGTTATAAATTAAACATTAACGGCCGTGACGTGATTAATACATGGTTGCGTAACCGCATGGGCGCAAGGACATACAAACTGCAAACCAAAAAAGATTCGGCCTATAAAATGGAATTGGAATACTGGCAGGGAGCAGGTAAAGCAAATATCAGGTTAAGAGCAGGAAATTTTAAACGCACTGATTTTAATGCAGTAGCCGATCGTGTAAAAGATGCAGATGCAATTTTATTTATCGGTGGCATTTCACCACAACTGGAAGGCGAAGAGATGCCGGTGAATGCTCCTGGTTTTAATGGTGGTGACAGAACGACCATTCTTTTGCCAGCTATACAAACGGAAATGATGAAGGCATTGAAACGAACCGGCAAACCGGTTGTATTTGTCATGATGACGGGCAGTGCTATTGCTACACCCTGGGAATCGGAAAATATTCCTGCCATTGTCAATGCGTGGTATGGTGGCCAATCAGCAGGAACTGCCATCGCTGATGTTCTGTTTGGCGATTATAATCCTGCAGGTCGTTTGCCCGTGACTTTTTATAAAAGCGACAATGATCTTCCTGCTTTCAGTAGTTACTCCATGGAAAACAGAACTTATCGTTATTTCAAAGGCGACCCCTTGTATGGCTTTGGCTATGGGCTGAGTTATACAAGTTTTCTTTATGACCAGTTGAAGGTACCTTCAACTTCAGGAGTTGGTAAAAAGGTTTCAGTAAGTGTGAGGGTTACTAATAAAGGAAAGATAAATGGTGAGGAAGTTGTTCAACTATATGTATCAAATGAAAACAAAATGATCAAAGCGCCATTGAAGGCTTTAAAGGGGTTTAAAAGGATTTCATTGAAGGCGGGTGAAAGTAAAATTGTCCAATTTCAACTAACTTCCGAAAACCTTTCAACAGTGGATGATAAAGGAATGTTGAAACAGAATAAAGGAAAGATAATGGTCAGCGTGGGTGGCGGGCAGCCAGATGAAAAGAATACGACAACAAGCAACGTGGTGAAAGCAATTCTTACAGTCAACTAAAAACTGATTTTTAATAAAAGTATTAAATGATATGCTAAAGAGTAGTTCATTGCTAATATTGTTTATTATGGCCTCTGTTATTACACCGGCTCAGGACCTTGGAAAGTTTGAAATCGCCCTTACTGCGGAAGCTAACGATGTTTATATACCGGTGACAATCGATCTCAGCCAGTTTAAAATTGAAAAAGGAAAAAAATTTTATTTATCGAAAATGGTCGATAAAAAAAATTGGCGTGTAATTCCGATCCAGGTGGATAAGGAAAAAAATACGTTATCATTTCTTGCTTACAATGAGAAAAAAAAGAATGAAAAAGTTTTGCAATACGAATTGACACAGGGAACTGCTCCAAGATTTGCCGATAATCTCGTACATATAGAAGATAAAGACGGCTCTTTGACCATACATTATTTAAATACTCAACTGCTACGTTATGTCTATAAAAAAACTTATCCGCCTGCAGGTATTGATACCGCTTATGGCAGGAGCGGTTTTATTCATCCTTTATGGACGCCGCATGGCCAAGAGCTGACAAGAATTCAACCAAAGGATCATTATCATCACTATGGGATATGGAATCCATGGACACATGTATTATTTGAAGGTGATACAGTTGATTTCTGGAATATTGGTGGAAAAAAAGCAACCGTACGTTTTGCCAAATTAATATCCAAAACAGAAGGCTCCGCTTATTCAGAGTTCAAAGCATTGCATGAGCATGTAGTATTCAAAAAAGCCCGCCTGAATGACGCAGTCGGGCAGGGCGGCGGAGAAAAAATTGCATTGAATGAAATACAAACTGTCAGGGTATATAAACCTGCTGATAGCAAAGATTACTATATTATGGATTTTACTTCTGAAATGAGTTGCGCTTCGCAAAGTCCCTTTCATATTGTTGCTTATCGCTATGGAGGTTTTGGATGGCGTGCTACAGAATATTGGAATAAGGATAACTCGGAAATGCTTACTTCAGAAGGAAAAACAAGAGACAGCACTGATGGCAGCAAAGCAAGATGGTGCATAGTGTACGGAGCTTTGCCTGGCAATGAAGAAGGTGGTGCAGTAATGTTGTCACACCCGGAAAATTACAATCATCCCGAGCCGTTGCGTATCTGGGATAAAAAGGCAAATGGCGGACGTGGTGATGTATTTGCCAACTTTGCACCAACAAAGGATAAGGATTGGATATTGGAACCGGGAAAAACCTATACATTGCGATACAGGTTGGTGGTATTTAATGGAAAGGTTGATGCGGGAAAGGCGGAGAGTGCATGGGAGTATTTTGCGAAACCGCCTGAAGTGAAGGCGCTGAATAAGTGAGTGAGGGAGAAGTCAGAAAAGACGGAAAGTCGGAAAGGATTTTCACTTTAATAGAATGTGTCTTTCGGACTTTCGGACTTGCCGTCTTCCGGACCTAATAAAAAAAATTATCATCATAAAAATCAATTACGATGAAAAAAAGAAAACAATCTACAGTGAGCCGCAGGGAGTTTCTTAGCAACTCGGTCAAAACAGCCGTTGGGACTTCTATTGCGATGAGTTTTCCATCAATTGTTCCGGCAAGCGTATTTGGAAAGAATGCGCCGAGCAATCGTATTAATGTTGGGGCCATTGGTACCGGGCGAATATCACGCGGTCATGATATGCCGGGTGTATGGCGTCATGATTATGCCCAACTGATGGCCGTTTGTGATCTCGATTCAAAAAGAGCGGAAGAAGGAAAGGTTTTGGTCGATGGTTATTATACAAAAAGGGATGGTAAACCTTTCGATGGGGTTCAAGTATACACCGATTATCGTGAGTTGTTGAACAATAAAGATATCGATGCGGTGTTGATCAGCACTCCCGATCATACCCATGCAATGATTGGGGTGGCTGCTGCAAAAGCAAAGAAACATATCTACATGCAGAAGCCTGCGTCTCTAACCATTAAAGAAGGCAGAGTGATCAGTGATGTTGTGCAGAAAACTGGGGTGAAGTTCCAGATAGGAAGCCAGCAAAGATCAACTGAACAATTCCGGTATGCAGCTGAATTAGTGCGCAATGGACGTATTGGTCAGTTAAAAACTGTCTATGTGGGTTTGCCGGGAGATCCTCCCGGCGGCAAAACGGTGGAAATGCCTGTCCCGAAAAATCTGAATTATGATATGTGGCTCGGGTCGACACCCATGGTTTATTATACCGAAGATCGCGTTCATCCGCAAAATGGTTATGACCGACCGGGTTGGTTGCGTTGCGAACAATTCGGTGCCGGAATGATCACTGGCTGGGGAGCTCATCATATCGACTCCGCACACTGGGGTATGGGAACAGAGCGCAGTGGCCCTGTGGAGATCTGGTGTGATAAGGCAGAGTTTGCTACGGGCAGCTTGTGGGATGTTCATGGCATATTTAAGACGCAGGCCATATATTCAAACGGAGTAAAGATGATCGTCAGCAATGAATTTCAGAACGGGATCAAATTCGAAGGTACGGAGGGTTGGATTTTTGTTTCCCGTGGAGATTACCAGGTGACATCATCAGATCCCGGCGCCGGTAATTCGCAAGCGAAAAAAATAGATGCCAGCGATCCGAAGATCCTTACTTCAGTTATTGGGGAAAAAGAATTTCACTTTACAGTGAGTAAAGAACATCATGGCAACTGGTTGGAAGCGATTCGGGACAATAAAGAGACGATAGCCCCCGTGGAGGAAGCACATCGTGCCTGTTCCGCTTGTTTGCTTCATCATATTACTATGAAATTGAAAAGGAAAGTTTATTGGAATCCTGACAAAGAAGAATTTAAGAACGATAAGGAAGCTTCGGCTATGTTATCAAGACCACAACGCGATCCTTATAGTGTTAAAGCGTAAGACTCATGAAAAAAATCTATTTAATCATTTTGCTAACGCCATTTTTAATGGCATGCAACCCGGGAGAAAAGGATGGGAAAAGCAATTATTCAGTTCAGCTTGTCACATTGGATCCGGGACATTTTCATGCGGCGCTGGTGCAAAAAACGATGTACGATAATGTCGACAGCGTGGTTCATATCTATGCGCCGGAAAGTAATGATCTGAAGCTCCATCTCGATCGCGTCGATGCCTTCAATAAAAGGAAAGAAAATCCTACGCATTGGAAGGGCGAAATTTATACTGGTGATGATTATTTTGAAACGATGCTGGAAGAAAAGAAAGGAAATATTGTTGTGCTGGCGGGGAACAACAGGAAGAAAACGGAATATATCCTGAAGTCATTGGAAAATGGGTTTAATGTGTTAGCCGATAAACCCATGGTCATTAACAGCGAAAGTTTTGAAAAATTGAAAAAGGCATTTGAAACGGCCAAACAAAAAAACCTCGTGTTGTATGATATCATGACAGAGCGTTTTGAAATAACATCTGAATTGCAGCGTGAGTTATCGATGATACCTGAAATATTCGGCACGTTGGAAAAAGGAACTGTGGATGATCCTGCAGTTGTAATGAAGAGTGAGCACAATTTTTACAAATATGTCTCCGGCAATGTAGTGGTACGGCCAACCTGGTTTATGGACGCATCGCAGCAGGGCGAGGGAATTGTTGATGTCACGACTCATCTTGTTGATTTGGTACAATGGGCATCTTTTCCCGAACAAAGTTTGGATTATAACAAGGACATAACTATCGACAGCGCCAAGCGCTGGCCGACCTTAATGACAAATTCTCAATTTAAGACGATCACTAAACAGGATTATGTTCCTTCTCATTTCGAAAAACAAAATGATACCACAATAAAGGTTTGGTCGAATGGCCAGATTGACTACACCATTAAAGGAGTACATGCAATGGTTTATGTGCGGTGGGACTATCAGACACCAGGTAGTGTTGATACGCATTATTCTTTGATGAGAGGATCAACGGCGAATCTTGTCATTGAACAGGGCGTTGAACAGCAGTATAAGCCTGCGTTATATATTGAAGCGTTGAAAAATGATGTGGCTTATGAAAAAATACTGATGGAGCATATAAAGAAAATACAGGAGAAATATCCCGGGGTTGAAGTAAAGGGGGTGGCCAGGCCGGGACGGACGGCCCAGGCTTGGGAAGTAGTTATTCCCGATAAATACAAAGAGGGACACGAATCACATTTTGCACGAGTGACAGAAAATTACCTGAACTATTTTAAGAACCACAATATGCCTGCATGGGAAGTGCCGAATATGCTGGCAAAATATTACACAACCACCAAGGCCTTGGAAATTGCATTAAAGAATAAATGATGAAAAAACTTTGCTTTGCCATAACAACCGTTGTCAGTTCATCTTTAGTGGTGGCTCAAAAAACCGATTCCCTTCCTCCCCATGTTTATCGCTGGGATACGCTGACTACCGTAATAGAAGATTCAAGAGTAAGAAAGCAGATATTGGAAGGCAGCACTACCTCATTGGCATATTTTGAATCTCACACTTCTTCGCTTCAACCGGGCAAAGCCCCTCACCCACCGCATACGCATGCCGACCAGGAAGAATTAATAATTGTAAAAGAAGGAAAGGTCAGGGTCACTATTAATGGTGTCAGCGATATAATGGGTCCGGGAAGCATCGCTTATGCCATACCCGGTGAAGAACATGGAATTGTTAATGAAGGAAATGAACAGGCGACATATTATATTTTTAAATACAAATCCAGGTTGCCAATCAACATGGCAAGGGCCAAACAAAATGGTGGCTCTTTTATGATCAACTGGGATACGGTGACAGTCAGGAAAACCGACAAGGGCCAGCGACGGGAGTTTTTCAATAAACCTACCTCACAGTTGGTAAAATTTGAAATGCACACGACAGCATTGAATCCGGGTTTGGATAGTCATGCCCCACATACGCATAAAGAAGAAGAGATCATATTGATAATAAAAGGGAACGTGACGATGCATATCGATGGTAAGCTTTTTCCTGCCGGCCCGGGCGATGTGGTGTTTCTGTCGTCAGGAATATCACATGCATTAATGAATACGGGCAAAGAACAGTGTGAGTATTTTGCGTTTCAATGGCGCAATTAGTGTCCCTCATTGACTAAATAGAGAGGTGTAAGAGTTGATCCAAGGAACAGGGCCAATCGAGGTACCGGTTTTTCCCATTAATTTCTGTTTTCTTCCCATGGTTTTGGCTTTTTGTAAAGCGATATTTGTAAACAGATGCTGCATTTTACTGGTTCGTTCAAAATTTGATGAGTGTCTGTATTCATGAGAACCGAAATGATTAGGTTGCCAAACAACCCGTAGACCTGCTAATTGGATCGATCACGCCCGGAATTTTACGGGCTAAAATCCAGTTGGGGAGCAGCAAAAGACTGTCAACCTTTTTTAGGACTATACAAACACGGTAGGTTGGAGGCGGGGAGGGAGGGCCCCTCCGGGGCAAATCACCAGCCAAAATTTCACCCCGCATAATCGCCATGAACAAACCTGCATAACCCCACATTTGAAAAATGAATCCTCTCCACTAAAAATATTTTCGCAAGCGATTTTCAATTTATAAGCCCGACCCAAATAAAAACTAGACGCCGAAACCCAAATGATAAGTCTACACCTTTCTGAAGAAGCGTTTCAACTGCAAATACTGATCAATACCTGTTAAACTTTGCCAGGTAGGTCTCTGCAAATCGCTTACCCATCGCCCGTTGGCCGTTCGAGTCAAAATGAAGACTGTCTCCTTTATCTTTCAGATCGCCTGTAGAAATGACGGCAGTATTGTCATCCAGCAATGAATAGTCATGCATGGCTTTGTTTATCAGACTGAAATTCCCTTTGTCTTTGGAAAAAGAGCCAAGTTCTCCAAGCAATACAGGTAAGCTATTATTACCAGTGGCTGCCCTGAATTTTGTAAATAATTCACGAAGCCTTTCTTTGTAATGAAGAATATCGCCTTCATTGGCATCACTTTCTCCCTGGTGCCACAGAATACCTTTGATAATGCCGTATCGTTTTGATAATTCAATTTTAGCCAAAAAGTTTGATAGCAGCTTCACATTGCGATGAAGAGAATCACCCAGCCATTGACTTATGGAACTGCCGCCGACCGCAGTTGGAATAAGCAAAACAGAGATACTGTCCGGAAGATTTTTAATTATAGTCTTTCCAAAAGAATGCCCGCAATCGAGACCTGTTCGCTCGGGCTCATACCAATGCAATGGTTCTTTAGCAATAATTAAGTCCCCGTTTTTATTTATAGATAATATTCTGCTGTTGGTGACAGTGTCCTGGGGTTCAACAATACCACGACCTGCCATATTGGATTGACCGGCTAATATGAACACCCATACATTTTGCCTTTCCAATATTTTCTCCATTATTGTGACTTCTTTCGGCAAATAGCCCGTTCCCTGTACAAGTTTTGAGGAAGTTAAAATAGAAAAGACTAAAAGAAAAAAAATTACTCTCATTGACCTGTATTTCCTTATTCAAAAAACGGCATTCCCTGGGCCATAAATCCGGTTAATGTTACCATCCATTCTTAACTAAATATCCTGTCATGAGATCGTTTTTCGTTCCATTGAGGAGTAGGTTCGAAATAAGATTTATCAGAAGGGTGAAGATGTTGTTTTACCACTTCCTCATTTAATTCAATTCCCAGTCCCGGCGCTGATAAAGGAATGTTGCCAAACCCTTTTGTGATCAGGTTTCTACTATCAGTTGTTTTTACCAGGCTTTCCCACCATGGCAGGTCTATTGAATGATGTTCCAGTGCCAGGAAATTTTGAGTAGCCGCAGCGCAATGGACACCCGCCATAAATGAAACTGGCGTGCCCGCCTGGTGCATAGCCATAGCTATACCATGTTCTTCGGCATAATCACCAATTCGTTTTGTCTCCAAAAGCCCTCCTGAAGAAGCCAGGTCAGGATGAACAATATCAACCGCGTGATTATCGATGAGTGGTTTAAAGTTTTTCAGCAAATAAATATCCTCACCGGTAAGACAGGGTGTTTCCAATGCATCCGACATGGTTTTCCATTGGTCAGTATATTCCCAAGAGACAATGTCTTCCAGCCAGGCCAGCCTGTATTTTTCCACAGCTTTTCCCAATCGTATGCCGTTGTTCAGATCAAAATGACCATAGTGATCTGTAGCTAAGGGAATATCGTAGCCCAACATTCCCCTTACATTCTCTACGAGCTTGGCCAACTCATTCAGTCCTTTATCAGTGATCTGAATTTGCGTAAACGGATGAAGTGTATTGCCGTAAGACATCATATTACTCTGATCACCCCATTGTGCCAAACTTCCCTGCGGGTTTTGCCAAAACTTATCATTTACCAATGTTCCGGGTATACCTTTCAGTTCGCCGATACCCAGATCCATCTTTAACCAGGTATATCCCTGGTCATTGATGCGGTAGTTCATTAATCTTTTTTGTTCTTGCGGTGAACCTGCTTCGGGAGTATCTGCGTACAACCTGATCTTATCACGGTATCTTCCCCCTAATAATTGCCAGGCCGGTACATTATAAGCTTTACCAACTATATCCCATAGGGCCATCTCCACTGCACATACACCACCTGCCTGACGTGCCTGACCACCGAATTGCCTGATCTTCTTAAATATCATTTCCACATTACATGGATTTTCCCCGAGTATCCTGCTCTTTAAAAAAAGTGCATAGCGTTCATCAGCGCCATCACGCACTTCGCCTAATCCATAAATGCCCTGGTTGGTATCAATCCGTATTATAGGTGTACGTCCCAAAACAGTTGTTACGCAATACCGCATATCGGTTATTTTCAGGTCAGAAGGAGCGCCAAAGCGACTCACTTTTTGTGTTGTTTGCGCAATGATATCTTCAATTGGGGTCAACATGAACGCGCCGCCTAAAGCAACACCACCCAATGCAGATTTTTTTAAAAATGCACGGCGGCTGTTTTCATCGACTTCCTTTTTATCGTTTGGACTATTCTCTTCTATTATGTCCTGTTCCTTCAGACCAAGTTGATTTAAATATTTTTGTGAAGGTGTCATAAAAACTATTTTTAATATTGAAATAAAATTGTTTGAATATTATGCTCAGCCTTGTGCTCTCCTTCCCTTACCACGTCCTGTCTTTCAAAAACTTCTCAAGCTCGGCTCTCGACATCGGAAGTTTATCCGGGTTGTCATCCAGCCATTTGAGAAAATCCTTTTTTATTTCCTCCGTCCATTGCGTGTCGATCTGGCCCGGTGTATATTTCTGTTCACGCAAACGCTGATGACCAAACTGATCCCTTAATGAAATGAATTCGGCATTCAATATTACGTCCTCTAATAAATGTGCAGGAATAAATACTACTCCGTATTTTTTTGCCAGTACGGCATCCCCGGGTAATACAGTTGCCCTGCCTATCCGAATGGGTACATTAATACCTCCAAGCATCATCTGCTGGATATAAGAAGGATCATTTCCTTTTGTCCATGAATTAAATCCCTTGATCTCATCCAGCCCTTCCACATCTCTTACAGAACCATAAAAGATAACGCCTCTGTGCGATTTGGCGTAAATAGCATTACCAAGATTATCGCCTATCAATGTTCCATCAGCAATTTTTCCATAGCTATCCGCCACATATATGTCACCCTCTTTCAATACATCTATCGGCCATGAATTGGTATTGCCGATTCTTTTTTCTGCCTTACCTACATTTCTTATTACCGTATCATAATCGGGACGGAGCGGTATGTACTGTGCTGTCACCGCTCTTCCTGTCATAGCTGAATCAGGATGTTCAATCATCCAATCCCCTTCAAACTGATTCTGATAACCCCTGCTCCGAAGAATGCCCCATGCTTCTTCAAGATGGACTTTCTTTAAACGTTCTAATAACTGATCAGGAACTTTTGGTCTTCCATCAGGGAATCGTTCTCCTTTCCATTTTGACGTCATGGATTTCACCTGGTCTGGTGTCGGTGTTACTTGCTGCGCCGCCGCATGAATGCAAACGTATGCCAGCAATCCAAACACAAATATTTTCTTTCTCATAATATTTAGCTTTTATTATATAATGAATATTTATTGTTACTTGCATGTCTGTTAATCTTCATTGCCGACTGCCGACTGCCGACTGCCTATTGCAAATTCGAAATATCCTCAAACTCATCTGCCAGCTTTGTACTTAGCCGCTCAAAAATCTTAAAATATTTCATATAAACCGCATGTTGCTGTTTCTTGGGAAAATACTGATCCGGCAAAACAACAGTCTTCACTGCCTCCGCAAGATTACCATAAATACCCATTTCAGTTGCGCTTAATAAAAAAGCTCCCGATGCAACACTATCAGCAGTTTTACGAAGAGAAACGGGTTTATTGTATATATCGGCGATCAGTTGCGTGCAAAAAGGCAACGATGCAAAGCTGCCATGCACCGAAAGATTTTTTATGCTGCGGTATTCTCCCAATAGCTTACCAATACTATATATCTCGTACAATATTCCTTCGATTGTGGAACGAATGAAATGTTGTCTTTCATGTTTAATGTTCAACCCGAAATACATTCCTTTTGCGTTTGGATTCCATATCGGCGCTCTTTCACCCAGCAGGTAAGGAAGGAATAATAATCCGTCGGAGCCAGCTTCTGCTTTTGAAGCTTCATTGATAAGACTTTCCATAGAGAATTCGAGATCGAATGGCCCGCTGAAGTCACCGAATTGTTTTGCAAACCATTCAAAAACCACTCCTCCATTGTTGGTGGGTCCACCCGAGATAAAACAATTTTCAGTAAGGATATAATTAAATATCCGGCGTTTCGCATCCTTTAAAGGCTTATTCCCGATAACTCTTACGGCCCCGCTATCCTCGATCGTAATCACTGCTTCATCTTTGTTCCATACGCCTGAACCGATTGTTGCAAGGCATCCATCACTTGATCCGATTAAGATCTTTGTTCCATACGCCAATCCAAGTAAAGTCTGGTATTCTTTTTTTAATTGCCCCGGTGAAGAGAAAACGGGAACTAAGGCCGGCAACCTGTCACTATTAATACCTGCATAAGCCAAGGCATCACTTTCCCATTTCATCGTATGAATATTCATTAAACCTGTGGCAGATGCCAAACTATAATCAATCATGTATTCTCCTGTCAGTTGCTGAATGATATAGGTTTTAATAGAAAGGAACTTGCTTGTTTGTATAAATGTTTCTTTGCTATGGGCTTTCATCCATTTGATCTTGATCAATGGCGACATGGGATGAATAGGCGTACCGGTCGCCTGGTAAAATTTTTTTGCCAAAGCTGACCTGTTAAGCTCCTGTGCTTCTTTTTTGCCACGATTGTCGGCCCATGTAATAGCATTACCCAATGGCACTCCCTTTTTATCAATCGCCAATACGCTATGCATAGATGCACTGAAGCATATACATACTACTTTATATTTCTTCGGGTGAATTTTTTCAGTCAGCAGGTTTTTTAAGACATACAGCATCGTAATAAATACCTGCTCGGGATCCTGTTCACTGTAATCGGGTTGCGAGTGAAATGTCGGGTAAGAACCTTTCATCGATGCGATCGTGTTTCCATCCAAATCAAATGCATGCACCCTGACCGCGTTGGTACCTAATTCAATGGTGATAATGCAATTCGTTTTTGTATTCATCATAATAAATTTGAGGATAAATTGATTTTTCTGAATTGACTTGGTGTATAGCCTGTCAGTTTTTTAAAGGTGGTGGAAAAATGTTGTGACGAATAAAATCCTGTTTCGAGAGCAATACTCGTCACATTCACATCATGACGTTTTAATAATTTAATTGCCTCAGAAATACGGATATTGATAAGATAATTCAACGGTGAAAAGCCGGTAAAGCTTTTTACTTTCTCTGTAAATGCCGTGGACCCTAAACCTACCAGCGCCGCCATTTCTTCTACTGTCCATTGATGCGATAAATTTCGCCGTAATGTATTCTCCAATTTTAAGAATGCCTGGGGAAAGTCTCTCTGCGAATTATTTTGTTTGGTAAGCAACCGGGTGACCATGATAAGAAGTTCATCAAGCAACTGATTCACTCTTGTTGAATACCCGAGTTGCTGGCTGTACAATTCGCTTCGGAGATTTTGAAATACTGGGCCTGCTTCCCGGAACCTTGATATCACCGGCATATTGTTCAGGGCCAGTATCTTTTTGATCGTTCCGGTTTCCGCCGGGGAAATACTGCTCCATTTATTATGCTCTGCTTTTATTTTTGATGACGTTACTTCAAATTCAAGATGCAGCCAGCATAACGTTCCGATATCAAGATATCCTTTTTCAGATCCGAATGTTTGACCGGGAAGAATAATGGCCAGGTCAGAAGGATAAAGTATGTAATGTTCCTGCTGAATAAACCATTCGAATTTTCCATCTAAAACGTAATAAAAACGTATACAATCAGAAGACGATGCAGTGAAAGAATTAAGGTGAATAGAAGAATTTCTTTTAAGCGCAAATTCAACAATGTGAGAGAATATCTGTAGTTCATCAGAGCTACCCTGTCGCAATAAGAATTGGTTCATGCAAGCGCCGTTAATGTTTTAAATGTACGACCTATTCTAAAATAAGACCCTGAATATCAGCATAGTTTTTTGTATAATATCCATCACTGTTTGATATTGGAAGTTTCGTGTCACTGTGTTTAGATATTTTGTATCCTGGTAATAAGACAAAAATCTCTCCGGGGAATTATTGCTAATCACTAAACAACTTGCTATATGGGAAAAAAATTCAGGCTGGCATTTTCGCCAGTCGTATCCAGATTCTATTTATTACTCTGTGTTTTACTGGTCTCCTTTTTTTCACAAGGTCAAACCGTAACTGGAACTGTCAGCGATGCCAATGCAAAAAAAATTCCAGGCGTTACTGTTACAGTGAAAGGAACAAATACCGGTACATCAACAGATGCCGATGGAAAATTCTCCATTGCAGCTTCAGCGAATGCAGTGCTGGTTTTTAGTTCTATTGGTTTCACCACACAGGAAATTTCTGTTGATGGCAGAGCTATTTTGACTATTGTATTGGTAACAGGTACTCAGGATCTTGGTGAAGTGGTCGTTACAGC
>JANWHX010000111.1 GCA_025450235.1 Chitinophagaceae bacterium
AGGATCAGGAAAGCGTAGAAAAGATCACCGATGCTGAAAGGTATCCATCCGAACAGGAATCTTTGAACTTTAGAAATGACCGGGTAAATGCCATAGGTGTAATTGTCTTCGACCCAATCCGGGTACAGGGAGACCCACTTGATAAAGATTGCAGAGAGTATCAGTAAAACCCAGCTCCAGCTTTTCATGAGCTGGTTAAATAAGCGGGAAAGGAATTTTTGCAAGTGCGATTGATTTAATTCTGCTAAGGATCAGCGCCTTAAATTAGTTATAAAGGCCGAAAATAATCTAAAATCAGTCTCAAAAGTTAGGCAAATTCCCCTACCTTTGCCTCCCTATTTTCCAAAGTGAAATCCGAATTTTCACGACAAATTTAGAGCGGAATAAAAAGTTGAGTCATGGGTCATCGCCGGGAGTTTGAAATATCTTTTGTAGGATTAAAGCCCGGTATTCATGAGTATGAATATGTGATCGCCGACCGGTTCTTTGAAGCATTTCAGCAGCAGGATTTTTTCAATTGCAAGGCTACGGTAAAACTTACCCTTGACAAGAAACAGGGGTTTATGCTGCTAAAATTCGCCATGGGGGGTAGTCTTGAAGTGGTCTGCGACCGTTGTAGTAATAATCTTCCCCTGGAGTTATGGGATGATTTCAATATGACTGTCAAAATGGTTGAAGAACCCGAGTTAATGAACAGCCAGGAAGACGACCCGGATGTGTATTATATCAGTAGTGGTGAATACCATATTGATGTGGAAAACTGGATCTATGAATTCATTAATCTCAGCATACCCATGCAGCGGACATGCAGTTTTGAAAAAATGGACGGGCCCCACTGCAACCCTGCGGCGAGGGAGATATTGACAAAGCTGAGTAACGCAGAAAAAGAAAAGAACCCAGAAATAGAAAAGAAAGAAAATCCAATCTGGAAAGGATTGGAAAAGTTTAAAGATCTTGATAATTGAACGGGTGAGAATCAAATTGTGAATCATTCGCAACTGATGGAACCTCACTAATAAAAAAGAGTATTTACAGATAAAATCATTGAACTATGCCAAATCCGAAACGCAGACACAGCCAGCAAAGAAGTGCTAAACGCAGGACCCATTATAAAGCAACCAGTGCAACTTTGACCACTGATAGCACAACTGGTGAAACGCATGTTCGGCACCGTGCCCATGTTAGCGAAGGCAAATTGTATTACAAGGGTAAAGTTGTAGCTGAGAAAGCTCCGCCAAGAAGCAAGTAAACACTTATAAAGAATTCTAAGTTCTGAAAATACTTAATTGTAATTTTAGGACTTAGTTTTTTTATTTTATATAACCAATGACCATTGCTATTGACATGATGGGCGGTGACTTCGCCCCTGCCGAAGCTGTAAAAGGCGTTCTCCAATACCTGTCTCAAGAAGGTTCTTCAGCAAATCTTGCATTAGTAGGCGATGAATCGGCCATATCTCTACTCCTGAAAGAACACAATGTGCCCGGGGGTCGTTTCCAGGTCATTCACGCGGACCAGGTGATTGGAATGCATGAGCATCCTACTAAAGCATTAAAAGAAAAACAACGGTCTTCCATTGCTATCGGTTTTCATTTATTGGCCTCAGGAAAAGCTGATGCATTTGTAAGCGCAGGTAATACCGGCGCCATGCTGGTCGGCGCACTGTTCATAATAAAAGCGGTGGAAGGTGTGTTGCGGCCCACTATTTCTTCTGTTATGCCTAAGGAGAATGGAGGTGCCGGGCTCGTAGTTGATGTGGGGTTAAACGCAGATTGCAAACCGGAACAGTTAAATCAGTTTGCGGTAATGGGATCTGTATATGCCCAATTGATTCTTGGCATTGATAACCCAAGAATAGGATTAATAAATGTGGGGGAAGAAGAAGGAAAGGGTAACATCCTGGCACAGGCAACATACCCGTTGTTAAAAGCAAACAGTAATATTAATTTCATCGGGAACATAGAAGGCCGGGACATCCTGACAGATAAGGCTGATGTTATGGTGTGCGAGGGGTTTACCGGTAATGTGTTGCTGAAGTTAGTTGAATCATTATACGAGATCAGTGATAAGCGACGGATCAACGACGAGTACTTTGAACGCTTTAATTTCGAGAATTATGGCGGCACTCCTATTCTTGGCGTGGCCAAACCCGTGGTAATCGGACATGGTATTTCAAAAGCAAAAGCATTTAAAAATATGATCCTGGTTGCACAAAAGATGCATGAAAAAAATGTGCTGGGAATAATGAAAGAGAAGCTGCAATAGTTGTCGCTGGTAGAGAGCTATTGCCGTTGTATTATATGAAACAAAGTCTTCTATCATCCCTTAAAAAAGAATTAGAGGAAAGTTTTGGACGAAGGATAGTATCGTCAAGGGATTGTATTCAGATGGTCGAAGATATATATCGCAAAACAGGAGAAACTGTTAATGCCAATACTTTAAGGCGGTTCTTTGGGCTTGTAAAAGCAGATTATCCTGCCTCCTCTTCTACACTGACTATTCTTTCAAAGTACTGCGGTTTTAATTCAATAGATGAGATCGGGCAGCTTTCTTCCAAAGACAATGCAGACGATGATGTAAATAAGGAGGAAGTTCTAAGGTATATGGTCTCATTATTTAAGAATACGCAGGTCTCCGGAGATGAGGACCGTACATTTTACCCGATCATTGAACAAACTATTGTTTTCCTGGAAAGAAATCCTTCGCTGATCGACAAGTTTCAACGGGAGATTGCAAAGACCACAACCGGTCAGTATTATTATTATGAGAAACTTCCGAATATCGACCGGCTGAATGGTTATTTTGGAGACGGATTAAGACATTATTTAAGAGCAAAAAATACGGAAGAAGGCAAAGTGTTCGCGCATGCAATACAGGTATTCAGGTATTGGCTGGTCAAGAATAATGATTTGTTGTTTCATCATATGTCAGAAATTCCTCAGCCGGACATCACACCTAATTTCCCCGCTCACATTCTCGGACGCCTGATTGCAGCAAGGTTATATTATGCCAATGTGAAAGAAGATTCTATCGGCGCCATTCTTGCCGATGCAAAAAGACATCATGGGGCAATCATGGCGAGCCGGGAAGATTCACCGTTCTCCTTCCCCGATTTTGAGTTGATCATTTGTGAAGCGCTGCTTCTTACCGGCAATTATGAAGAAGGCTCCGAATATATATGGTATGCGAAAAACTTTTTAGCTGTTTCAGGACAGGACAAGAATACGCTCTTTAACCTGTGGGAAGATTTTGCCAATTTTAGAAAGGACCCGGCTCATAAAAAGAAGAAGAATGATTTGGATAAACAGGAACTCCACTATGCCTATTCGAAAAAATATACTGCCATCGTAAAACTACTAGCCGGTATAAATCCAAGGAATATAAAGTTGCCCGCCAGTCAGCAGCTTTCCGAATTGATAAAAGAAACCGGCTATAAAAAATTGCTATCATTACCGGTATATTAAACAATTATATATTCCATATTAATTATTTACTCTGAACAAAAAAGAACAAAAAGGTGTTTCAATTAAACTATACTTTAGTGACTCAATTCAGTCCTTCCTATCAAAGTCCACCCTAAGCCTCGACTCTTCCAAATCTTCTGAACGATCCTACAGTTAATCTATTTTGACCAACCTGATTAGTGCCAAAAAATCTCGTATTACAAAAAACCGGTTTTTTTTGACATGACAGTATTTTATCTAAGTAGGAGCTATATATGTTTATGAAGAAAGGTTTATTACACAACATTACAGGTTGGAGCTTGATCCTTACCCTTATTCTCGGTTCGTCCTGCGGCAGCACTAAGAATGCCACTTATTTTTCTGGTATCCAGGCCGGCAGTATCCAATCTAACACGCCTTTTCCTGAATCGGTGATTCAAAAAAGCGACATTCTCAGTATTACTGTTAGTGACCTCAACCCTGACGCTGCGGCTATTTTTACTTCAACCAATGCCGGTTCAGGTGCAGCCGGGGGCGCAACTGCTCCCATCGGTTACCTGGTTAATTCAGAAGGGAACATTCAATTCCCGATGATTGGCAACCTAACGGCCGAAGGGTTAACAAAAAATCAATTAAAAGACAAGATCGCAAAGACCCTTGTTGAAAAGAAAATATTGCTGGATCCAATTATCACGATACGGTTCATCAACTTCAGGGTGACTGTACTTGGTGAAGTTAATCATCCAACGGTGGTCCTTGTTCCCAATGAAAAGATCTCATTGCTGGAAGCTCTTGGCCTGGCCGGTGATATGACCATATATGCCAAAAGGGATAATATTTTGATAATTCGTGAAGTCAACGATCAAAAGATTCTCCAGAGACTTGATCTCAATTCAGATCAAATTTTTACTTCGCCCTATTATTATTTGCAATCGAATGATATCGTGTACGTCGAGCCTAATAAGAATAAGGTAGCGAGTGTGAGCGGAGGAATGCAGTGGGCGCCTATTATCCTGAGCGCCCTATCATTGGTGATAATCGCCGCCACATCATTCAACAACTAACCTCATTTAATTCAGTATATGCAACCAGGTATTCAGAAAAAGAAGGCGAAACAGGAAAAGAACATACTGAGTGATATTTTATTCAAGTATCTGCCTTATTGGCCAGTTTTTGTTATACTTATAGCAATAACCGTGTTTGGAGCATGGTTTTACCTGCGTGTCACTCCCAAAATGTATGAAGCATCCGCATCCATTATGCTTAAAGACGAAGATAAAGGAACAGGTGAATCTACAATGAGACAGGATCTTGACCCGTTGTCAGAAAAAAAGACCGTTGAAAACGAAGCCGAGGTCCTGAAGTCAAAAACATTAATGAAGGCGGTAGTAAAAAATCTTCACTTGTACGCTTCATTTTTTGAAGAAGGTGAAATGTCTCCCAAACCGGCTTACATTAGTTCGCCTGTGACGTTAGAAGCTGCTGAACCGGATCTACTGAAAAAAGTTGAGAAGGTTTCGTTCAGTTTTTCAGAAAGGGACAGCCAGGTTGTGATCGGTTCAAAAAGATATCCATTGAATGAATTTGTAACAACCCCCTTTGGCAAGATAAAATTTGTAAGGAATGCCCAATTTTCCACGCAAGCCGAAAGTCCATTATATTTTACAATTGTTAATCCCAGGGTCGCGGCACCCTCGTATTCTTCCAGGCTGGACGTCGGTTCAAGCCGAACCTCTACGATTGTAACCCTGAGCCTCAAGGATGGTGTTCCAGAAAGGGCTGAAGATGTATTAGATGAGCTTATTGCTGAATATAATAAAGCCAGCATTAATGATGCGAAAAGGCTGGCCTCAAGCACATTGAATTTTCTGACCGGCAGGCTCCAGGCTGTAAAAGATGAATTGAGTGAAATTGAAAATAAAGAAAAGACGTATAAATCCTCAAAAGATGCTGTCGATCTTAGTACACAGGGTGTAAACTATCTAAAAAGCGTAAATGAAACTGATACAAAGCTGAGTGAAGCCGATGTGCAACTTGCAGTGCTTGGTGAGGTGGAGAAACATTTAAAAAGCGCTGAGAATAGCACCAACATGAACGCCTCCACGCTTGGCTTAAAGGATCCTAGCCTGACAGACATGCTCAATAAGCTTACGGAAAAAGAATTGAACTATGAGCGATTAAAGAAGACGACTGGCGAACTTAACCCTATCATGACCTCCCTTAGAGGTGAGATCAACAAGCTGAAACCGGCTATATTGGACAATATAAAGAGTCAGCGTACCAGTCTTGAAGCAAGTAAGTTAAACCTGCACTCATCCAATAATACCCTGTCTTCCATGCTTCAGACAATTCCGCAGAAAGAACAGGAGTTGATAGAGATCAGGAGAGAGCATGAAATTAAAAGCAAGATCTATGACTTCCTGTTGCAGAAGAAAGAAGCAACAGAATTGGTTCTTCAGGGAGTAACTAACGAAAGCCGTGTTGTTGACAAAGCCCAGTCAAATTATCTGCCCGTAAGCCCGAAAGCGGGTATTATGTATATGATGGCTGTTGTATGTGCCCTTATACTTCCAGTCGGTTTCATCGCCATAAAAGGAATGTTCAGCAGGAAAATAACATTCAGAGCCGAAATAGAAAACTTAACCTCCTTCCCCATCATCGGCGAAGTAGCTTTTGATAAATCGAAAGATCCTTTAGTGATCAAGGAAGGCAAGCGCACATTTATCGCAGAGCAATTCCGGAGGATCCGTACCTCACTTGCTTATCTCGGCGTCAGCCATGCAGGGAAGAAAAGAGTTCTTATCACGTCTTCCCTTTCCGGCGAAGGCAAAAGCTTTGTCGCTTTGAATTTGGCCCTTAGCCTGGCTATGACTGGCAAGAAAGTGGTATTGCTTGAGCTTGACCTGGCCAATCCTTCTTTAAGTAAAAAATTAGAAGTGGATTATGAACAAGGGGTAAGTAATTATTTGATGGGTGAATGTGAACCTGAAGATGTGATCAAGAGAACACCAGCGAACAATAACCTGTTCTTCCTTCCCTGCGGTACGCTCCCGGATAATCCTTCAGAACTTATCATGAATGAAAGGTTGAAGGAATTATTGGATTATCTCGAAGAGATTTTTGACCATGTGGTGATCGATTCAGCACCGGCCAGTTTACTTTCTGATGCTTATGTGCTTTCGCCGATGTGCCACGCCACCTTGTATGTGGTGAAACATAAGTTCACTCCGAAAGTGTACCTGGAAAGACTGGAGCAGGAAAACTCCGTGAACCAGTTAATGAATGTTGGAATTATTTTCAATGGTATCAAGTCCCGCGGATTTTCCAGGAATGGATACGGGTACGGATACGGATACGGATATATACATGACAATAACGGTAAGAGAAAGAAGAGAAAAGAAAACAAGAGAGCGTAAAAAAGCTCTTATACTGCTGTCATTGGCCGGGTATAAAGATTTTGGCTCATTTATGTAAGTGAGATGGGCAGAGCCTTTCTTTGAAAGACCAACTTACGATCCAATGGAATATGAATGTTTTGTGGACAACTAAAACAGATTCATGATTCCGATTACAAAAAAGCAGTGGTATGCACTTTACACCCGTCCAAGATGGGAGAAAAAAGTTGCCGATCTTTTGGAGAAAAAGAAAGTGGAAGTCTATTGCCCTTTGAACAAGGTGGAGAAGCAGTGGGCGGACCGGAAAAAAATTGTCGCTGAGCCCCTTTTTACTTCCTATGTATTTGTACATGTTTCAGAGCAGGAACATCTGAGCATCAGGCAAACGGATGGAGTATTAAGTTTTGTGTACTGGCTGAACAAACCTGCCGTTATCCGAAACGAGGAAATTGATACGATCAAAAAATTTCTGAATGAGTATGATCATGTCACAGTAGAAAGAACGCAGGTAAACCTTAATGACAGGGTGCGAATCATAAACGGCCCATTGATGATGTGGGAAGGTCACGTGGTTGAAATCAGGACGAACACCGTTAAGATAACACTTCCATCATTAGGGCAAACGCTGGTGGCGGAAATAAGAAAAGAAAATCTTGAAACCATACGACCATTGCAGGAACCACAATTGAAAGTGGGATAGGTCATAATCCGTAAACTGTGCTCCTCCCCTGCTTTGTCTGTACCGGTCATACCTGGCCGGTAAAAATCTGATAAAATAAAATTCAATCAACCATTTGACAGAAAAACCACAAGTGTTTTACTGATCAAAGAATGAAGAGATAAGTGTAATAACCGTACAATGCTATTAAAACTGAGAAAAATATTTGCTACCGACCTTGTTAAGGTATCATCACTTAACGCGGTTGCCACGTTGGTGAGAATGCTCACTGGCATGATAAGCGTGAAAGTGGTAGCTACCCAGTTAGACCCCAAAGGCATTGCCCTCCTTGGCCAGTTAAGCAGCTTCAGCCTATTGTTCCTTAGCCTTTCGACAGGTGGGATAAAAAATGGAATGACCAAATATGTGGCGCAATACGGCAACTCCAAAAGAATGTATGGAATATTCCTGTCAACCGGCTTTTGGATCACTTTTGTATTATCTCTTGTTTGCGGGCTTGTGTTGATATTCGGAGCAAATTATTTTGCATTAAAAACACTTAAAGACACTCAATACACACCTGTTTTTTATGTTTTCGGTGCTACCATTATATTTTATGCGCTAAACGAGTTGTTGCTTTCTGTCATAAACGGATTTCGTGAATTCAAGAAGTATGTAACGGTCAATATTGTAGGTAGCGTAGTCGGATTGATCTTTACCGTTGTCTCTTCCTATACATTCGGGATCTTCGGTGCGCTGATCGCATTGGTTACGTACCAGTCAATAGTTTTTACTGTCACTCTTTCGCTGATATCCAAATCGTCCAGGTTTACCTGGCAAATGTTCTTTGGAAAGTTCAGCAAAGTCGCTGCGCTCCGTTTAAGCAATTTTTCCAAGATGGCGATCGTGAGCCTGATCGTTCTTCCTTTGGCGCAAATGATCGTGAGAACTTATCTTATCGATACGAAGGGAGCGGACCAGGCCGGGTTGTGGGAAAGTATGAACAGGATATCCAACATTTATTTAACTGTCATTACCACTTCTCTCAGTGTTTATTATTTACCCAAATTAGCCGGCCTGAAAAACAATACAGAGATCCGGCAGGAAGTAATGTCGGTTTATAAATTACTGATACCCTTCCTTATCATTGTTTCCCTGGTCCTGATCGTTTTCAAATATTATATCATAAATATTTTGTTTGCCGAAAAATTCCAGCAGATGCAGGACTTATTCTATTTTCAGCTTCTTGGCGATATTTTGAAAATGTCTACGTGGGTGCTTGGCTATTTACTGGTAGCAAAGGCAATGGCAAAGACATATATTATAGTGGAAATAGTCAGCGTTGCTCTTTTTATCCTCTTCAGCATATTTTTTGTCGACAGGTTCGGGACCATCGGGGCAACTATTGGATATGCTGCTGCCTTCTTTTGCCAGTTATTGATCATGGTATTTATTTTCAGAAAACTATTATTCAAATATGAGTAATCACGGTACCTATATGATAAGCGTGGGTGTGATGGGCTACAACCAGGAAAAATATGTCCGTCAGACGATGGATTGCATCCTGGCACAGCAATGTTCCTACCCTTTTGAAATCGTTGTGGGCGATGATGCATCTACTGATAAGACAAGGGCGATCCTGGAAGAATACCGGCAAAAGCATCCTGGCATAATCAGGCTCCTGCCAAAAGCGCCTAACAAAGGAGTGCTAAGGAATTATGCAGATGTGGTCAGGGCATGCACGGGCAAATACATCGCTTTTTGTCATTGTGATGATTATTGGCATGATCCCCTTAAACTTCAAAAACAGGTTGACTTCCTGGAAAATAATCCGGGATATGGACTTGTTCATACCGATGCAGACTTTTTCATAGAGAATACCGGCTCGACGATGCATGCCTATCACGGCAAAGTTCACCCGGATATGCCGGAAGGACAGGTATTTGATGCTTTATTACAGGGAAAGTTTTCGATTGTTACACCCACTGCCCTTTATTCAAAAGAGGCGATAGATAAGTATGTCAATTTTGATGAGTTTGAAAAGGCGGGTTTTTTGTATGAAGATCTCCCCACCTGGCTTGAATTGTCCAAACATGTAAAATTCAAATTTCTTAAAGATGCCACGTCCACGTACCGGGTGATTGAGAATTCTCATTCACATCCCAAAAACGGTGACCGGAAGCTTTTTCTTCTCCAGGGGCATTATAATATGAAAAAACATTTCATAAAAAAATACAATGCGGCCCCCGATACAGAAAGAAAATTCGAGATTCAGTATAACCGGACCAAATTCGATTTAGCATATAAATGGGGTAAACACGAAGAAGGGCTGGAAGCTTTTAATTTTTTGAAAAGAGAAAAATCAGTTACGCAAAAGATGCGCCTGAAAATGCTTTTTTTACAACTTCCATTCCTGCGTAAGACATTAAGGAATATTAAAAAAGTTTATTTATCAAAAACATCTATGTCCCATCTTTAAGTGGTCAGCCAGTTTTTGATCATTTTAATAGAAAAAGTAAGCAAACCGAAGAGCAGTGCCTATCAAACTTATCATAATAATTGGCGGAGGGATATTTTTCCTGTATGCGCTATTCAGGAAACCCGACCTGATAGCGTTGCTGTTATTTACATTGGTAGTGGCCGATATAAACTTTGACCTGCCCGGAGGAATACCGCTCAGAACAACCATAACGATAATACTTTTTCTAAGGATATTCGGAGAACAATATTCATCGGGCTACCCGGGATTTTTTTCCAATGGCCTGACGTGGCATTTGATCTTCTTTGTTGCCTATATCTCGCTTGTCTCCATGATGAACGGGTTGCTGAATATGGCATTAATGAAAGAGTTCCTGCTTTGCTGTATTTCTGCCTCCTTAGCTTACTACTATTACTTTAAGAATAACGGGCATACCCTGCTAAAGAATGCAATGATCCTTGGCGGTCTGATTTGCCTGGCCGACCTTGCCTACACCTACGCTATTTACGGAGGTTTCCCTGTTGTCAGGATATATTATGCCTTTACGCCGCGTTTTGAATACAACAACCATAACTTCTTTGGATATATCTGCGGAACCAGCTTTGTTTTCCTGCTGTCTGATTATCTTTCTTCGAGAACGTCTAATAAATATACGTTATGGCTAATGCCACCCATGTTTTTAGGCGTCCTGCTTTCGACTTCCAGGGGTGCCCTTGTAGCGATGATTATCATGACAGTTTTATTGCTTGGGAAAGGATTGGCATCAAGGGCCAAGGGCAAGCGGGCCACCAGAATCCTCTCTATCACCGTGGTTTGTATAGTCCTCGCGATTTTTATTTTACCGATTGCGACAAACGTCCTCGGTATAAAGAGTGAGTTCCTGGAAACTCTCACTACGCGACTTGTTGATGAACCACTTGCTATGATAAACAAGATGATGGGAAATAGTTACAAAACAGAATCAATGGAAACAGTGGAATGGAGAGAAGAAGCTTCCAGCCTGGCGTATAATTATTATATGAATTTACCAAGTGATAACCAGGCAATGGGCATTGGCTATGGTGGATTTTTAGATCGTAATATCGGGAATGGGTTCGATGCGCATAATGGGATCCTGCTGTTATTGATTGAAACGGGATTTATCGGGTTTATCATTTATTTCACCATGATTGTGTCATTCTGGTCTAAAGTCAGAAGCCTGAAACTATCATCACCGGCATTCAACGCGATTGTATTTATCATTTTGTACGTCACGAGTCACAATAAGGAGATCACTTCATTTTTCGCCTTTTTGATCATGGGTTCACTAATAGCTGAAATCAAATATGCTTCGGAGCCCCGGGAGGAACTCGCAGAGGAAGAGCAGGTGGCGGCCCTTGCGAATGAATGATACTTAACACATTAAAAAAGAGGTGAATATGATTGCAACTATGCGGCCTGTTTTCTATCTTGTGGCTTCTTACTCTGGTAGAACAGAGCGATAAACATCCGGTTACAAATACCCAATCGCCTTTGAGCTGAAAACCACCATCAACCACCTGTAATAAACCAGCAAATACTATAAACAAGATTTGATTTATGAAGATACTCATGGTAATAAGCTGTCTCAGTAAAGGGGGCAGAGAACGAAGAATGCTGGAACTCATAAAAGGGTTAAAAGAAAAGAACAAAGATTTCGATATCTACCTCGTTTGCCTGGATGATAAGATAGATTACCAGTACGTGTATGACCTGCCCATCACATTTGAAATTATCAAGAAAAAGAGCAAGGATATTGGATTGATCTTTAAACTCCGCAGGATCATCAAAAAATTCAACCCTGATATCATACACTCCTGGGATGTAATGTCAAGCGGGTACCTGACTGCAGCTAATCTTTTCCTGAATAAAACAATCGTTAACGGGGTCATCTACAATGCGGCGACAAGTAATGAATTTTGTGAACGTGATTATTATAAGATCAGGTTCTTTACCGCTATTTCGGATATCACCGTAGCAAACTCCCACGCCGGAATGAAAGCCTATAAGGCTTCTGATCGTAAAGCTATTTGTATCTATAATGGGATTGACCTGCGCAGGTTTGAAAACCTAAGGCCGGTGAGGGATGTTGAGCAAGAGATTCTAAAACAACCAAAAAGCGACCATTATATTGCTACCATGGTTGCGGCATTTGAAGACCGCAAGGACTATGAGACCGTGATCAATGCGGCTGTAAAGATGTGTACCGAAAATAAAAGAATGGTCTTTCTGCTGATTGGAGACGGCTCTAACCGCCCGCGAATAATGGAAAAGGTCCCCGCTGCCCTGCTGGATAAACAAATATTCTTTCTTGGATTGCGTGACGATATTGAGTCAATTCTTCAGATTTCCGATGTCGGCTTGCTGATATCAGCACCTACAGAAGGTTTGTCGAATTCGATCATTGAATATATGGCCTCTGGTTTACCCGTCATCGCCACAACTGGCGGCGGAACGGATGAATTGGTACAGGACGGAAAAAATGGTTTCATTATAGAACGAAAGAATAGCGCACGAATTATAGAAAAAATCGGGATCCTGATGAACGATCAGGAACTGGCTGCCGCAATGGGCGCTGAAGGAAACAAATGGGTACGGGCAAATCTTGACGTTAGGAAAATGACTGACTCCTATTCGGGCCTGTACTATAAACTATTGAGCAAAAAACTGAAATACCGCGAAATTATCCCGCTGTCACGGGAATCTTATTCCTAATAATAACAAAACACCCTTTGTCATACTATGTTCCCTTCCTTTTATTCCAGAAAATATAAAAAGAAATTTGAAGTAAAAACGAATGCCCTCGTTTGTGAAGACATCACTGTACCGGTTGTTGATGGTATATCACGTTTTGTTCACACGGGATCGTATGCCTCCCTGTTTGGTGAACAATGGAAGAAGTATAAAAAAACCCAGCTTGATTCATATACAGGTATACCTATCAGTGCAACCAGGCTATTCAGATGCCTGGGTCCGTTAAAGGACAATTTGCGTGACAAACTGGTTCTTGAAGCGGGCTGCGGAGCCGGACGATTCACGGAGGTATTGCTGCAACAGGGCGCCCGGTTAGTATCGGCCGATCTTAGTTCAGCTGTAGAGGCCAACAAAGAAAACTTTGCCCTAAGCGACACGCATCAAATCATCCAGGCCGACATCAATGATATGCCTTTCGAGAACGGAACATTTGATGTTGTTATCTGTATTGGCGTTATACAACATACTCCCAGTCCCGAAGAAACGATAGCTAACCTTTATAATCTCGTCAAACCAGGTGGCTATCTCGTAATTGACCACTACACACAGGACCCGGGTCAATTCTTCATGCGGACCACGAGCTGGCACCGGAGAAGATTGCGGAAGAAACCGTTTCATGAAACACTGGCTGCCACCACAAAGCTGGTTAAAAGGTATCTTCCCTGGCATAGGCGTTTTGCCAATAACAGGGTAATGAGAATATTACTTAACCGCATTTCACCCATTGATACCTATTACCAGGCGTACCCGCAATTGAATGATCAATTACAATATGAATGGTCTTTACTCGATACACATGACTCATTAACGGATTGGTATAAACATCTCCGGAACAAAAAACAGATCGCCTCGGTTTTAAGCAACCTTGGTGCCACTGAAATATGGTGTGAATACGGCGGCAATGGTGTGGAGGCCAGGTGTCAAAAACCATTATAATGCTTACTAAAAGGCCCGTTTAATATCTATCAATATGTGCGGAATTGCAGGTTTCATAGATTTCAATAATCAGACTTCAGAAGAGATTCTTAAGAAGATGACGGATTCGCTGGTACACAGGGGACCGGATGCGAAGGGTTATTTTTTTGATCAAAAAAATAGCTATGCCGCAGGACTTGGTCATCGCCGTCTTTCCATCATTGATCTGTCCCCTCTGGGCAATCAGCCGATGCAGTTTGCAGACGGGAGATACCAGATCGTATTTAATGGCGAGATCTACAATTACCAGGAGATAAAAGACGTCTTAATGGGATTAGGACACAGGTTTATTTCCCACTCCGATACGGAAGTCATTCTGCATGCGTTCCATGAATGGGGTACGAAAGCCGTCAATCAATTCATCGGGATGTTCGCATTTGTGATCTACGATTCGCAGGAAGAAAGAATCACCTGTTTTCGTGACAGGGCAGGCGTAAAACCATTCTTTTACTATTGGAAGGATGGGCTTTTCCTTTTCGGTTCCGAGTTAAAGGCCCTGGTATCGCACCCCGAATTTAAAAGAGAGCTTGAACTTAACGCGATTGCTTCATATATGCAGTTTGGATATATCCCGGCGCCTCATTGTATATACAAGGATACCTACAAATTAAAACACGGTCACTTCCTGGTTTTAAATCTCAGGAACAAAGAACTTTGCACAGAACTTTACTGGGATGTATATGATAATTACAATAAAGAAAAGATCAAAATAGATTTGCCCGATGCTATCAATGAAACTGAAACAATTTTAGCAAAGGCATTTAACTATAGGATGGTGGCGGATGTTCCGGTGGGTGTTTTTCTTAGCGGTGGTTATGACAGCGTTTGTGTAACAGCTCTTCTTCAAAAAAGCAGCGCCCAAAAGATAAAAACGTTTACCATCGGCATGACGGAAAAAAAGCTGGATGAAGCTCCATTTGCCAAAAAAATCGCTGAAGTGCTTGGGACAGATCACCATGAACTGTATTGTACGGAACAGGATGCGCTGGAGATAGTTCCCACCTTATCTCATTTTTATGATGAGCCGTTTGGGGACAGCAGCGCTATTCCAACTTCATTGGTAAGTAAAATGGCAAGGGAAAGTGTCACGGTTGCATTATCAGCGGACGGCGGCGACGAAATATTTGGTGGCTATACACACTATGACTGGATGGTTAAATATTATAACCGTTTTAATTCCATGCCCAATTTATTCAGAAAGACCGGAAGCGCTTTACTGAATGTTTTCGGCGCAGACAGTTTGCCGGGCGTAAAGAATAATAATATATCGAAAAGTAAATTCGAGAAGCTGCAATCGCTAATGAATGATCCTTCTCCGAAGAATTTGTTCATGGCAGCTACCGTCTATTATTCAGATAAAGAAAGGGGAAGGCTGTTTTCCAACCCGGTTGCAACGATCGCTTCTGATCACCGAAGGGAAGAGCTGGATAAAAGATATTTCGATCCGCTTTCCTATGCGATGGCGCTTGACTATCAAACGTACATGGTCGATGATGTTCTGCACAAAGTAGACAGGGCAACAATGAGCGTTGCCTTGGAAGGAAGAGAACCTTTCCTCGATCAGCACATCATTGAATGGGCCGCTAAATTGCCAAATGAATATAAGATCAACAATGGGCAGCGAAAATTCATTTTGAAACAGATCGTCCATAAATATGTTGATCCTAAATTAATGGATCGGCCGAAAATGGGGTTCATGATCCCGGTGGATACCTGGCTGCAAAATGAATTGAAACCATTAGTTGACAAATTCACGGGCCGTGAATACATCGAAAAGCAGGGGATCTTTGATTACGACTATGTGGAAGATATTTGCAGCAAATTTTACAACGGCGGAAGAGAAAAGCATGAGAAAATCTGGTTCCTTTTGATCTTCCAGCTTTGGTATGAAAAATGGATTAACAATCAATAACCTCAATCCGGGCAGCATGAAAATTCTGATGGTTGTTGACTCAATAGTAAAAGGCGGAAAAGAACGCAGAATGCTGGAACTGGTGAAAGCATTGACCAGGCCGGGCCAGAATTATACTATATATATTGTATCATTGACCAATGTGATCGAGTACGACTATGTACATACACTTCCCATCAAGCTTGAAATAATTAAGCGCAGGAGCAAAAAAGACCCAAGGGTAATTTTCAGGCTTAGAAAAATAATTAAAACATTTCAACCCGACATTATTCATTCCTGGGGTACAATGGCAAGCGTCTATTTGAGCCTCGTCAATCTTTTTACATCAAAAAGCAGGTTTATTAACGCCACTATCGCTGATGCGTATCAAAACATGGGTTGGCGCGACACACATTACCTGAGAGTTAAATTGACGACTCCTTTTTCTAAAATCATGTTAGGAAATTCCCAGGCAGGAATCAAGGCTTACCGGGTCCCGTTGCACAAAACGGTCTGTATTTATAATGGTATCGACCTGGCCCGGTTCAATAATTTACCGCCTGTCGATGAAGTGGCACAGCAAGTGATCGGGAGAAGAAAGGGTGACAGTTTTATCGGGGCCATGGTTGGCGCATTTGAAGACAGGAAGGACTATGACACATTGATCAAGGCGGCAATGAAGTTATGCTCGGTCAAAAAAAATGTCATATTCCTGTTAATCGGCGAAGGTTCGCTGATAAACTCTATCAAGGCACAGGTCCCTGCTGAAATGATGGACACCCAGATTTACTTTCTCGGCTCCAGGAATGATATAGAGGCGATCCTGAAGATCGTGGATGTAGGTCTGCTTATCACGCCATGTGAAGGCATATCGAATTCAATTATGGAATATATGGCTTCCTCCAAGCCGGTGATCGCGTCGAGGGATGGAGGTACAAGGGAACTGGTCATTGACGGAGAGACGGGCTTCCTGATCGACCAAAAAGGTAGCGACCAGATCATTGAAAAAATGAACCTGTTAATGGTAAATCCTCATCTAGCCATTGAAATGGGAACAAAAGGAAGACAAAGAATAGAACAACATTTTGATATCGCTAAAATGACCGAATCCTATATTCACCTTTATCATCGATGTAGTTCTGCGAAAGGGAAACATGTCGCATAACTACTACAAGCCCGCGTTACATCAAGCAT
>JANWHX010000112.1 GCA_025450235.1 Chitinophagaceae bacterium
AGTATCTTTACCCCGACAAACGTTTCTCACTTCATGGCCAATTTCTCCAATCGTATTACCAAACTTTTTAAGATTGACTATCCAATCATCCAGGCCGGCATGATCTGGGCCAGCGGCTGGCGGCTTGCCAGTGCAGTCAGCAACGCCGGAGGTTTGGGGCTTATAGGCAGCGGAAGCATGTATCCGGATGTCTTAATAGAACATATCCGTAAATGTAAGTCCGCGACCAGCCGTCCCTTTGGTGTAAACGTACCCTTACTTTATCCAGATATTGACAAGCATATACAGATCATTATTGAGGAAGATGTAAGAATTGTTTTTACTTCTGCCGGTAACCCTGCGACATGGACAAACGTATTAAAAGAAAAAGGCATAATAGTAGTTCATGTGGTTAGCAGCAGCAAGTTCGCCCGTAAAGCGGAACAAACAGGTTGTGATGCAGTTGTCGCCGAAGGATTTGAAGCGGGGGGACACAACGGAAGGGAAGAGACAACAACAATGGTATTAACTCCTGCTGTTGCCAGGGCAGTAAAAATACCAGTGATAACCGCGGGAGGCATAGCAACCGGTAGACAAATGCTGGCAGCGATGGTGATGGGTGCTGATGGGGTGCAGGTCGGCAGCCGTTTTGTCGCAAGTGAAGAAGCGTCTTCGCACATCGCATTTAAGAAAATGGTAGTAGACTCCCGGGAGGGGGATACGGTTCTTACTATGAAACAACTGACACCGGTTCGATTGATCAAAAATAGATTTTACACGGAGATACAAAATGCTGAATGGAAAGGGGCAACACGGGAGGAACTTACAACGTTATTAGGAAGGGCCAGGGCCAAAAAAGGAATGTTTGAAGGGAACTTAGACGAGGGTGAGCTTGAAATAGGGCAGGTGAGTTCGTTGCTCGATGACATTTTGCCCGCGGGCGTAATTGTAAAAAATTTATGGAAGGAATTCAACGAGGCTTTGGCAAATCCGGTGAAAATCCTTTAATTTTATATGACACACAGGATTTATGTATTGTAAAACCAGTTTTTACAACTAAAATCAATTAGCATGAAACCTAAGATCTTATTGTTGAGTGTTGGCATGTTGACATTTGCAATGGCCAAAGCCAATTCAGACCCTGACCCCTGGACAGAGAAAACCAAGGTCAATGAAGTTAACGGGGTCATTTTTGATTCCGACCATAAAAAGCCGCTAAAGGATGTAACTATTACTGCTTATTCGGTTTCAAAAAAAGAGAAATCAGTACAAACAGATGAATCAGGCAGTTTTTCTTTTGACGAATTAAAATCGGGTACTTATAAGTTTGTATTTGAGAAAGTAGGTTTCAAAAAAGTGACAAAAGAAAAAGTAGTAATAAAGACAGATGAAACATTCCAGCTGAATATTGAAATGATTGAAAGCAAGGACCTGGAACTGATGCCTTCGCCCTTTCATTTTTCTGATTTCTGATCCTTCTAATAAATCTTATTTGAATTGGGATGTAGCTATTACATCCCAATTTTTTTTGTTATGCCGTAAAATAGAAACGCGATCAGCCATCCATTCAGCCTGGTATTTCTTTTCTTTAAAATATTCCCAGGCTTCATGAAAGCTTTTTTTATGAAGATCCCTTGTAGCGATAGTGATATGAGGGTGAAAGGGGCGGTCATCTTTCCGGAAAGGGTAAGAATCTTCCGCCAGCAGGAACCGGAACAATTCATACTGCAAATTTTCTAAGCCTGCATTTTGAACCAAATCGACGAAGATCACCCGAGGTTTAAAGTTTGAGAAATTAGTAAGACAAATAGACAGGCGATTTTGGGTGGCAGAGAATTTGGAAAGTGTATCGCGTAAATTGTCTTCCAGCTCCGGCTTCATCCAGCAAGGTGGAACAAGTGTAACATGCGCAGGGGATCTCAATGCCACCTCGCATCCAAATTTTTCTTTCATCCACAATTTCCATTTTAATACCTGTTGGTTGATCTCTTCAGGACATACCAGCGCGATAAAGTACATGTTCATGGTGTAAAAATAAACCGTAATAGCCTGGATTTGATCTGTCAGGATGCAATTGAATTCTATGGGAGGATGTGATATAAATCCGAAATCCCAAGCTCGAAATCCGAAAAGTCTTCCATTGGCGTCAGCTTTTCGAATTTCGGATTTTAGATCTTTCGGATTTTTGCAACTTAAGCTGCAGCTTATCTGACATTGTCTGTAAGATGTGTTGACTAATTCAAATAAACTGTCCCACCAAAGGCGGGACAAGCTTACTTTTCATGGCTGGTTCTGGCAAAAAGTACTAATCAATATCTAAATCAAAATCATCATCCGTTTTTTTGATATCGAATTTTGGATGTTTTTCAAGAAAGTTCTTGTATTTAAGATAGGTTTCACGGGAGGCCTTCTTCCCGTTTATAAAGAGCTCTCCGTCCTTGTGTTTAAGTGTATACCCGTCGCTCTTTTTGATCAATCCATCTTTTTCGAGGCCATCGACAAAACCCTTGTATTCTTTCATTTCTGTTTTTGCCTTCTCAATTTCCACCCTGGCTTTTTGCATTTCTTTCTCAAGCTGTGGCCCTATCTTTTCCATTTCCTCTTTTGCCCGGGTCATTTCTTTTTCAAGATTTTCCCAATCCAGTTTTTTCGCTTCTTCCATTTCTTTTTTCATCTTTTCCCAATCAACCTTAGCCATTGATTCCTGCATCTCTTTCTGGATTTTGCCCATATCTACTTCCTTCAGCGCCCTGTCCATTTCTTCTTTAAACTTTTCTCCATCGAATTCTTTTATTGACTGCTTGAATTCCTTCTCCATTTTTGCCAGGTCGATGTCCAGCTTACCCATGGCTTCTTTCATATCTTTCTGTATTTTCTCAAAATCAACTTCCCGGATAGCTTTTTCAATTTCCATTTTCATCTTTTGCCCATCGAAATCTTTCATAGCCTTCTGAAAATCCTGTTGTACTTTTTCCATCTCAATTTTCATATCCGCCTCATCCAGTTCATTGATCACATCATCGAGGTCGCGGACCTTTTTTTCGCGAACAGTCTTTTTCTTCGGCGTTGTATCATTGAAATATTGTTTGTGGTATGTGCCTGCGGGCTGCTTATGATCCCATGAAATAAGAGTAAACAGGGCCCCGGCGACCAGCAGGCCCGCCAAAATGCGTCCTGCTGTAATTGATCCTGGTTTCATACAAATAAGTTTAAAATTTATTAATTCACGAAATTCCTCGTACCAAATATACGATTGATTTCGTATTATGTTACAATCTTTTTTGTTTAAGGGATTTTTTAACAACCGGTCTGGCCGCTTGCAAGGAATTGATAAGCCACGGAATCTTCAGCGGCCTGACCGGAAAACTTAACTTTTACGGAAAGCCCATTTCATCATTTCCTTCCAACTTGGCTTTTTGCCATACATTAAGATACCCGTGCGATAAATTTTGCCGGCAAACCATGTGGTGAAGATGAAACCGGCAATTAATGCGCCCATTGATGCAGCCAGTTGCCACCAGGGAACTGTGGCGGGCACTCCAAAGGGTATTCTTGCCATCATAATAATAGGGGAACTAAAGGGAATAATACTTGACCAAACCGCCAAAGGGCTGGTTGGATCTCTCATTATCGCTGACATGATCGCAATTGAAATGATTACCAGCATCGTAACCGGGAGACTCAGTGATTGAGCTTCTCTCATGTCTTCATTCACTGAGCTGCCGATAGCAGCATATAAAGAGGAATAAAAAAAGAATCCGCCCAGCAGATAAAAAATAAAACAAAACAAGATCAGCGGAACATTGATACTTGTGAATGTATCCTGCACGCCACCGACAATTACACTCACGGTCTGGTTACCCCCTCCGGAGGCTTTTGTAATATTGTAGATAAGGGTCATAAAAGCGATCCACAGGAAAAATTGGGTCAAAGCAACCAGGCCGATACCGATAATTTTTCCAAGCATCAACTGGAAGGGCTTGACAGAAGAAATAATCACTTCCGCGATACGATTGGTTTTTTCTTCCATCACACCCATCATCACCTGCGAACCATATAAAAGGAGGATAATATAAATAAGGATACCTGCTAAATATCCTATCCGCCCGGCAATATCCGAATTTGCTTTTGTGTCATTAAAGTTCTTGGGAACAATAGAAATAATGCTCGTTTCAATTATGTTTTTTTTATGGTCATCTATTCCCAGTTTTTCATTCTTTATGCTCGTCCAGATCCTGTTGAGCTTATATTGAACGGGTGCGGCACCATCTGTACTGATAGTTCGCCCGGTGGTCATGGATAAATTACGGACACCCTTTTCCCAGTCAAGATTCGCAGGAATAATTATATAACCGTCGTAGCCCCAATTCTTAAAATTGTTTTTCAGACTGTCGGCATTGAAGTCCACAACAGTAAGGACAGAAGAACTGTCCCGTTGATTTTCGCGTTCAATCTTTCCTTTATCAAAAAATCCGGAAGAGTCGATAACCGCGACTTTAAGATTAGTTCCGCTTGTGGCAGCAATATAACTGGTTCCGAATATCAGCCCAAGGTAAAGAAGCGGAAAGAGGATCGTACTGATGATAAAGGTCCTCTTTTTTACCCGGGTCAGGTATTCACGTTTTATGATGAGTAATATCTTTTTCATGTGAAGGAATTTGAGGGGGTTTAAATCAGGAGTTTACATTTTGAAATTGCCTGGATACCGGGGTGCCTTTAACCAAACGAATAAATATGTCGTTCAGCGAAGGCAGAATCTCATTGAATGATCGAATGTTGACACCTCTTTGAAGTAAATAATTCAACACGTCATTGGGCTTGTTATTGCCTGTGATCCTGACCACGTAGGCCAGGTCTTCATTTCCCACTACTTCAAATGGGGCAGTGCCATTCAAAGACGGAGGTATTTGATCTACCCCGATGCTAAAGAGATTTTCTTTAAAATCCTGCTTGATTTTGTTTACTGTGCCATCCAATATTTTCGTGCCCTTATTCACCAGTACAATATGATCGCAGATCTCTTCCACCTGTTCCATCCGGTGCGTACTGAAAATGACGGTAGCGCCTTTTTTTGCAAGCGCATATATCTCATCCTTGATGAGATTAGTATTTACAGGGTCAAGACCGCTGAACGGTTCATCCAGTATGATAAGTTTGGGATCGTGTAATACTGTCGTAACAAACTGAAGTTTCTGTGACATACCCTTTGAAAGATCTTCCACTTTTTTGTTCCACCACGTATTCATATCAAATTTGATAAACCATTCTTTGATCTTTTTGGTTGCATCTGCCTTACTCAATCCTTTTAACTGGGCCAGGTACGTGGTTTGTTCGCCGATTTTCATCTTTTTATATAAACCTCTTTCTTCCGGCATATAACCGATATGAGCGATATCATTTTGCGGATCGAATTTTTTACCGTTAAAAATGATCTGGCCCTCGTCGGGATAAAAGATCCCGGTTATCATTCTGATTAGCGTGGTCTTGCCGGCGCCATTAGGTCCAAGTAGTCCAAAGATCTGTCCCGCGTCAATGGAGAAACTAATGTCATCAACAGCTTTTTGCGTGGCAAAATATTTTCTCAGGTGTTGCAGTTCCAATAACGGCATATTAAAAAATTGTAAGGCAAAATTAGCGGTTAGTCTAAATCGTCAGCAATATTTCGACAAACAGTGAGTAGATGACCGCAAACTGCAGAAAAAAGGGAGTCAAATACGAATCAATGTCAGGGCTAGCTGTCCGGCCACCCTTTCTCCATCCATGGCAGCGCTTGCTATGCCCCCTGCATAGCCGGCTCCTTCCCCGCATGGATACAGATTTTTTATCTGTATATGTTGCAGAGTTATATTATCCCTGGAAATGCGGACGGGGGATGATGTGCGTGACTCAGTAGCCAGAACGACCGCATCATTGGTGAAAAATCCTTTCATCTTGTTTCCGAATTCCTTAAGTGCCCGCTGTAGTCTCTCAGATATGAAGGAAGGCAACACTTCCTTTAATAAGGTGGAATGAATCCCGGGCAAATATGAACATTCGGGCAGGGAAGGGGAAAGCTTTGACTCAGTGAAGTCGACAAGGCGCTGGGCCGGTGCCACAAACTTTCCGCCGCCATAATCAAACGATTTTTGTTCGACTGCTTGCTGGAACTTCATTAATAATAAAGGATCAGCTTTCGATTCAGTAGTTCCAAAATACTTCATTGCGTCCTTCACCTCCACCGAAACCACCATACCGCTGTTAGCAAATGGATTGTTTCTTTTGGATGGTGACCATCCGTTCACCACAAGCTCACCCGGATTGGTAGCGGCAGGTGCAATGATCCCTCCCGGGCACATACAAAAGGAAAAGACCCCTTTATCATCTACCTGCTGTACGAGACTATAGGATGAAGGAGGGAGAAACTGGTCCCTTACCGCACAATGATATTGGATACTGTCGATTAATGATTGCGGATGTTCGACCCGTACCCCCAGGGCAAACGGTTTCGATTCGACGGATATTCCTTTAGAATGAAATAATTGAAAGATATCCCTTGCCGAATGTCCCGTGGCCAGGATAACTGCGTCGCCGGTGAAACTGGCTCCATCTGCAGTCTTAACTGACACTATTTGGCCCGATTGAATATCAAAATCTATAACCTTTTTTTCAAACAAATAATCTCCACCGCAATCAATGATCAGTTTTCTGATAGCGGTTATGATCTGCGGCAACTTATTGGTGCCGATGTGAGGATGTGCATCGTAAAGTATTTTTTCGTCTGCCCCAAAATGAACGAAAAGGTTTAATATCCGGTTGACATC
>JANWHX010000113.1 GCA_025450235.1 Chitinophagaceae bacterium
ACTACTCCCCTTGTCAACTCTTCCGTTGGCAAAAACCAACTTAGGAAAGTACAGCTGTCCCCGCCGGGGTCGGGAATTTTTCTGAAGGAAACCTCGGGAATCGCGGATAAAATATTTTTTAATTGAGCATGATTTCGTTTCTGAATATCCAGGAAAGAGTCGAGCTTTCTTATTTGTGCCAGGCCAACAGCAGCATGCAATTCAGATATACGATAATTATAACCAACGAACGGATGCTGATCAGCACCCCGGTCAGCACCACCCTTATGATCATGTCCGTGATCAGTATATCCATCGCATTTAATATATACGTCTTCACTGTTGGTTAACACGACACCGCCTTCCCCACAGGTCATTATTTTTACAAAATCAAAGGAAAATGTTCCAGCATCGCCGATTGTTCCCAGTGCCCTTCCTTTGTATGAGGCACCAATACTTTGACAGGCGTCTTCCAATAGTATGAGATGACTTTCTTTGCAGATAGCCATTAATGTATCCAGGTCTGCCATGCTACCACACATGTGCACAGGCACCACACATTTTGTTTTTGGGGTAACCGCTTTTCTGACGGCGTCCGGACTTAAAGTCAGCGTTTCATCTACATCAACCAAAACAGGAATAGCCCCAACACTCAAAACGGATTCAAAACTTGCGACAAAGGTGAAGGAAGGCATGATGACTTCATCGCCCGCGCCAACACCTAATGCGGCAAGGGCAGTGGTTAAGGCCGATGTGCCACTCGAAGTAAGCTGTGCATATTTGCTTCCGAAACGTTTGCATATTGCAGCTTCTAGCTCTTTGGATTTCCATACTCCCTTTCTTAGTCCATCAAAACCATAGCGCATCAGTATGCCTGTTTCCAAAACATCATTTACTTCTTTCCTTTCTTCTTCTCCCCATAATTCAAAACCTGGCATAATTGGTTGTTTTAATTATTTTAATAACTTTTATTTCAGGCTAACTCCCCAATATCCCAATATCCAATATCTTAATATCCCAATATCCCAATATCACAATATCACAATATCCCAATATCACAATCTCTCATACAAACCTCTCAGCTTTTCCTTTGTGATTATTTTCTCCCAGTCTTTTCCCAGTGCGTTTTCCCAAAGCGGTTTCATTCCCAGGGAAACGTTGATCATGGTATCAAATTGTTCATCTGTTAATCCTTTACAAATGCCTTTCGGAATCTCTACTTTATTTTTTTCCACCATGTGTTTAAATTCTTTAACTCCCTCCGGATAATATTCTTCGAGATGATTCATAACAATGCAGTTCCCAACGCCATGTTTGGTTCCGAGCAAATAGCTCAACCCGTAACTCACTGCATGGGCCACTCCTACCTGGCTATATGCAATACTCATCCCGCCGGCATAAGACGCCATCATCAACTGGTCATCACTTTCACTATCCCATTTATTTTTTTCAACAAAAACTTTACGGCAAAGGTCCAACGCCTTTTCACCATATGATTTACTGAATTCATTCAAATAAGTTCCCTGTAAGCTTTCTATGCAATGTATATAACAATCCATTCCAGTATAGAATCGCTGATTAACCGGCACATTCGCGGCTAATTCGGGATCAAGAACGATCTGGTCAAAAGGTGTAAAATCAGAGTTCATACCCAGCTTTTTTGTGGGGCCCGTCAATACAGTTGTTCTTGAAACCTCGGCGCCGGTGCCGCTCAATGTAGGAATTCCAACTTTATAAACTCCCGGGAACTTTACGAGGTCCCATCCCTGGTAGTCAGCAGATGAACCCGTGTTATTCATCATTAATGAGACGGCCTTGCCCAGATCCATTGTGCTGCCACCGCCAATCCCGATAATACCACTTATCGATCCAAACTCATCTTTTAGTTGTTTTGCTAATTTATCGACGTAAGTAGTTTTGGGTTCGTGAGTAACATCCGCAAAAACGATTTTATCATTTCCCTTTGAAGGAACGCGTTTTGCGAGTGGCTTGCCCTCGAAAAAATGATCCACCAGAAATATCATTGGCTTTCCATCTTGCCGGTGCGGCGCGAGGATCTCATCCAGCTGGTTAAAGCTGCCCCGGCCATACACCACGTAATCAACCATTTTAAAATTCCTGAATTTCATAACACTCTTCCCGATTTTATATACGGGTAATTAAATTGTTTAAGCGCCTGCAAAAATAAGCGTTTAAAATTTCCTCACCCCGGTGTTTCCAATGCTGCAATTCATTTCCCCTTATCTAAAGAATAGATGTGTATGACCATGTTAAGTGCGCAAAGGTTTTTATCACATGATTTCTTTCTGACATCGTACTTTAGTATATTGAACTGGTTATATTAATAACGACATATTTTTCTGTTATGAGATTACTTATTGGCATACTTCTTTTTCATCTTTCCTCTTCGGCTCAACAGATTCTCGTTTCGCCATACATACAACCAGGCAATGCTTCTACATTGGATTATGAGGAGAAAGTTGTTATCTGGCAAACAGACAATGTTGCCGGTCAGTTCAGCGTAGAATATGGCAAAAGTCCAAACCAATATATATCCGCTGAAGTTCAAACGACTCATCTGCACCTTGGTGGCAGGCATTTAATTCTGTACAGATCAGTGCTGCCCAAACTTGAGTTTGACCAATCATATTATTACCGCGTTACCCTGATGACAAAACCGATCATGGAAGCTAAGTTTGAAACGCGTTCCAGGAAACCCTCTTCCCGGTTTGTGATCTTTGGCGATTGCGGAGTTGGTTCTCCTGCCGAGGCTGAAATTGCATACCAGGCATATTTAAAAAAACCTGAATTTATATTGATAACGGGGGATAATGTTTATTCAAGAGGCCAGGTGAGTGAGTATTTACAGAATTATTTTCCTTACTACAACCGGGAAGATGCCGGTCCGGATAAAGGCGCTCCACTGATGCGATCAATACCATTTTATCTTTCAATTGGCAATCATGATGTCGGTGCCGCAGACCTTGGCCGGTTTCCTGATGGTCTTGCCTATTACTATTATTTTGATTTACCATTGAACGGACCCGTATTTAAGAATACTGTTGTTGCAACAGGGAGGGCTGACCGTGTTGATACATTCCGGCAGGTAATCGGATCCAGGTTTCCCGGCATGGCAAATTTTTCATTTGATCATGGTAACGTACATATCACCTGTCTTGATTCCAACCCGCATATAAATGTGAATGACCCGGAGCTGATCAGCTGGATCGAAAATGATATGAAAAACAGCAAGGCAACCTGGAAAATTGTGGCTTTTCATCATCCCGGTTTCAATTCGAGCAATGCTCATTATGAGGGACAATGGATGCGGGCGTTGGCACCGGTTTTTGAAAGGTCCGGAGTTGACCTTGTACTAAATGGACATGTTCACAATTACCAGCGGTCCTATCCTTTACATTTTGAACCGAAAAAAGATTCGACAGGTAAACCATTAATTGGAGCCAATGGACGGGGGCGTGTCGATGGAGTATTTAAAATCGATAAAAAATTTGACGGCAGTAAAAAGAACGAGCCTGATGGCATCATTTATATTGTAACAGGGGCCGGTGGAGCACGTTTATATGACACTGCACTTAGCGAAAAACCAGAACGCTGGGTTCACACGCCCGCAGAAAACTGGATGCCCTTTACTGTTAAGCTGATCTCGCGCACCCATTCATTCAGCATGATAGAGACGAAAAATGACCGGTTGATTCTCCGGCAATTTGATACGAAGGGAAATGAATTGGATAAAATTGAACTTGAAAAATGAATCACTGAAGGGGCGTACTCCGTTTCTAAAATAGCCGGTAAGCCGGTAAGGTGTAATAGCTGGATTTGATCTGCCGAGATGTAATTGAGTTATAATAGGATAAGGATATTCGATATAAATCCGAAATCCCAAGCTCGAAATCCGAAAAAGTCTTCCATCGGGATCGATTATTTCGGATTTCGGATTTTATTGCTTCGAATTTCTGGGAGCTCGGCAAAACCAGAAATTACTGGTTACTGATAATTTTTTCTGCCCGTATAAGATCATCCGGAGTATCAATCTCCACCCCCATATAATCAACGACAATCATCCGCAGGGAGACGCCATGTTCAAGATAGCGGAGACATTCTATTTTTTCGGCAGCTTCTAATGGCGTTACCGGCCATTTTGTGAAATCAAGTAATGTTTTTTTCCGGAACCCATATACGCCGATATGTTCATAATAAACCACCGGCGCCTCTTTATCCCTTGGATAGGGAATAACCGAACGGCTGAAGAAAAGGGCATTCATCTTTTTATCGACGGCTACTTTCACAAAATTTGGATCATCGATTTCCGCTTGATTCGTCAATACCTGCATCATCGACGCCACGTGTACGGAGGGATCATTAAATTGCTGCAATAGTTTATCCAGCGGTTCTTTTTTTACAAACGGGGTATCTCCCTGGACGTTGACAATTATATCTGCATTAATTTCTTCCGCGGCTTCGGCAATACGATCGCTGCCACTTTCATGTTGTTTTCTGCTCATCATGGCCTTTCCACCATGCAAAGTGATTTCATCGTAAATGATCTTACTGTCGGTGATGACGATCACCTGGGTGAATAGACCGGTTGCCTTCGTCGCATCATACGTTCTGCGAATAACTGTTTTATCTCCCAGAACCTGCATCAGTTTGGCAGGAAATCTGGTGGCATCATACCGCGCAGGGATCATCGCAACTGTTATCATGAATACAAAGCTAAATGTCCCGGAATTAAGGCGAACACTACAGATCCAGTTTCTGAAAAGGTTTCTTTAAGAGTGAAACCAGGTCTTCATCTTTTTCATTGGGATAATACTGGTCCAGGCCATACCGTATATCTTTTGGTTCCAGCTTCATAAATGTGCCGAGCAAACGGTCCCAAAAAGAAAATACAGCTCCATAGTTGCTGTCAGTATAGGGTTGTTTCCAGTGATGGTGAACTTTATGCATGTTGGGGGAAACAATAATGTAGCTCAATGCCCGGTCTAGTTTTGGTGGCAAACTAATATTGGCATGAGTAAATGCGGTACTGATGACCACCAGCGTCTGGTAGATCATAACGGCGTACATCGGCGCGCCTGAAACAAAGATCAACAGGATAAAAAAAATGCCGCGTAGTAAACTATCCCCGGGATGATGTCGCAGCCCTGTGGTTACATCAACGTTGTTGTCGCTGTGATGGATAAGATGAAAGCGCCACAGGAAACGGCTTTTGTGCATAACAAAATGTACCAGCCAGCTGCTGAAGTCAAGTGCAATGACACTGATGATTATTTTACCCGCAATTCCCGAATTAAACCAGTATACAAGACCGAAATTGTTGCGAAGACACCACTCAGATAGCAGAACAATAATAACGGCAAGTCCTGTATGGATAACCAGGTGGATGATGGTAAAAACAAAATTGACCCCCGCATGCCTGACCTTGCCTTTTTTATAACGCAGCGGGAGCAGTGGAATTGCTCCTTCAATAATCCAGAATAAGAGCAAACCGCCTACCAAAAAAATCGTTCTCTCCAGCGGCCGTTGTTCAAGAGTTTGGAAATGCTCGATGATCTGTTCCCACATGGTAATCGTTTTCAGTCAAAAGTTACGAAGGAAAAATAAGAAGGCTTAAATGTGTATGTTAAATAAATCATTCTTTGTCTTCGTGTGGAAATTCTTTGCCACAATCAAAGCAATGGTTCACTTTCTCGGCAGACAGGGCAAAGCCGGCGTATAAATAACCAAAAATCGCCATTATCCAGTTTGATGCCTTGCGGGGCGTACTCACAAACTCAATATTATGGGACCCGCACCGGGGACAGGTGATTGTTTCTTTGTGTTGAAACTCCAGCTCCTTTAGTATCGCGGCAGCCCTTTCGGCCTGTGTGCTTTCCACCATTAGCTTAATGCCACCGATCGCGTTGGTAAGAATGGGATTGATGGTAACTGTATTCTCATCTTTCAGCCAGCAGTTAATACCATCTTCCTGGAGGCGCCCCATCGCAATATGGGCGGAAATATAATTATCATATGTCTGAATCAAAACGAAAGTCATTTTTCAACTGAATTAATAAGGCGAAATGGTTAGTAAATTAAGGAAGTTATTATAAAAAGAGAAGCTCACCATTTAAGTGAGCTTTCCGATATCATATTAATCAAAACAATCCTGTAAATCCTGGTTCTATTGATTCAGCATCAGCGGCATCACCAGCATCAGTAATTCTTCATTGTCTTCCTGTTCTGAAGGTTTAATAAGACCAGCTTTTGTTGGCGTAGATAATTCAAGGTTCACTTCATCACTGTCAGCCGCATTCAGCATCTCGATCAGGAATCTTGCATTAAAAGCAATCACAAGGTCTTCCCCATTGTACTGGCATTTCATTCTTTCAGTTCCTTCAAAGCTGAAATCAATATCCTGCGCTGCCAGCTGCAATTCGCTTCCGCTAATACTCAATGCCACCTGGTTGGTGCTTTTATTACTGAATATGCTAACGCGGCGTAAGGCGCTTTGAAAGTCATTTTTATTGACCGTAAGACGATAGGGATTGTCGGTGGGGATTACCACTTTATAATCGGGAAAACGGGCATCTATCAGCCGGCAACTCATTTGGGTGGTACCATGCTTTACAAAAAAATGATTGTTATTATAGCTCAGGGTAATCTCATCATCATTGGCCGGTATTGCCGCTTTCAACAAGTTCAACGGTTTACGGGGAACGATAAAACTGTCAGTTTTCGGGCAGGTAACGTCTTTCCTTTTATACCTTACCAGTCGGTGCGCATCTGTTGCCACAAACTGTAATCCTTTTTTATCCAATTCAAAAAAGACACCCGTCATAGCAGGGCGCAGATCATCATTGCTTGTGGCAAACAGCGTTTTGTTGATAGCAGTTACCAGTGATGAGGCGGTTGTTTTAAAGGAAGTCGTATCGTCTGCCGCCGGTTCTTTCGGGAAATTGTCCGGATTTTCTCCCATTACTTTATACTTTCCATTGTCACTGGTGATCTCAAGACCAAAGTTCTTATCTATATTAAATGTCAGCGGCTGATCAGGAAGGTTTTTTAATGAGTCTATCAGAATCTTTGCGGGGATACAAACCTTACCGCTTTCTTTGGCTTCAATCTCCAATTGTACCCGCATGACTGTCTCCAGGTCGGTGGCTACTACCGTCAACTTGTTTTTTTCGACTTCAAACAGAAAATCTTCGAGGATTGGCAATACCGTATTGGCATTTATAACGCCGGCAATATGCTGCAGTTGTTTTAGCAAAGACGAAGAGGAGACAATAAACTTCATATATGAAATTGAATGTGGCGAAACTACTGATTTTTTGGATTACAATGCTCAGTTGTCAGTCGTCAGTTCGCAGTCAGCAATTCCCATTCAATAGTCTGAAATCTCGCGTATAAACGACCCGACTGGCAACTGCCGACTGGTGACTGCGAACTGCCGACTGGTGACTGCATACTGCCGACTGGTGACTGCATACTGCCGACTGTAGACTGAATTTACTATCTTGCCTTTTTTGCAAATATTGAATTATGCTGGATAGGATTTTTGGAAAGGGTAAGAAAAAAGACAACCCGGAGCCGGATATTTTTTTTGGTCGATATTCTGACAACAACAAGCCGGCGGGCAAAGTAAGCCGCTGGGGCGATGCCGATAATTTATTCAAACAAAAAAAATACACAGAGAGCATTGACGCGTTTTTTGAATACCTGCGTGATGATAATGTACAAAACGTGGTTTATGAACGAAACGGTGCAGAAGGCAGATTTGAGTTTTATCAGGGATCAAAGATTGTCAGGGGCGGTTTTAATGAAAAACGGCTAACCGCTGAAGTGACGTTGGCAAAGATGCCGGAGCCCAGTATACCGGTTATGCGCCGGTTACTCGAAATGAATTTCAATTTGTATTATAGCCGGTTCGCACTGGATAGTGATCGCCTTTGCATGCGATTCGACAGCAATATTGAAGGAGCTACTCCAAGTAAATTGTATTATGGATTGAAGGAACTTTCAACCAAAGGCGACAAGCAGGATGATCTGCTGGTGCAGGATTTTACCGCATTGCAAATAGCCGACACAGAACATATCACGGAGATTCCCGTACAGGAAAAAGAAGTTAAATATGAATATCTGCAGAAATGGCTGAAAGAAACCCTGGAAACTGTTGCGTCGGTAGATGCTGATAAATTTTCGGGCGGAATATCTTACATGTTGTTGTCGCTCATCTTTCGGATTGATTATTTATTGGGCCCCGAAGGAAAACTGCTGCTTGAAATGGAAAGGACAGCGGCTATTTATTTTAAAAAGGATGAACGTCCAGTCGCTGAAAAGAACCGCGATATAATAGAAGCATTTAAGAAGATTCAGGCAAAAACGAAAGAAGAGGTCTTTTCCTATTTGTTCAGGTCAAAGCATACGTTTGCTATCGTAGCACCGCAAAACCACAAAGCCGTCACAGATTCCATTCATGCGGCCAACCAGAACATGGCCTGGTATCGTGATAATAATTATCCCTTTATTGCTTCACAGGTGACGGAATATGGGATCTCTTATTGCCAGTATTCATATAGTTTGCCACGAATGATCACCGATCTGTTTCATTTATA
>JANWHX010000114.1 GCA_025450235.1 Chitinophagaceae bacterium
AGTAAAAGCTCCGGGCGCACCGCTTTGAAGGTATATACGGTAAAACATCCGCGCACTGCATACATTGGATGAAGCCGGGTTTTTAAACGTCTTTAATTGTGCACCACGAAGTATCAGTGTTCCCGAGTTCTGGGTGTGCGCACCAAAATTATTATTGTCAAACACATTACCTGAAGGACCGATAAGGTCAGCAACGTTCCCCGAAGTATTGAAGTAATTACTTTGGTTACAATCGGTGACCCAAACGGCTGAAGCCTTTGTTCCGAATTGCGCGTAGGTACTGTTGCAATAAAATAATAGAAGAATTATTCCTGTCAGGAATATTCGGTTCGTGGTTTTCATTTTAATATGGATTGGTGGCTTTCATTCTGGTACAGTTAGTTAGTCAGGCGACAACTTCGGCACCATGCTGCGATCCATAAAAAGTAAGGGGAAAAAGAATGTAAAATTTTTCATAGATGGTGGATGTTGGCTTAATTAAATAACGGACGTAAAATATAAAATATTGGAGACGCAGTAGAATCCACAGGTAAATAAATGGCTGAATTATCACAATTAAGTATTTCCCCTCAGTAGTTTCACAGTTTCTCATAAATTGTGTCATGAAAATCGATATCCGGCTTGCAGGCAAGGAAGATTCTGCACTGATAGCCGACCTGAGCCGCCAAACCTTCCATGACACCTTCGCTTCGCAAAATACAGTTGAAGACATGGATAAGTTCATGAAAGAACGATTCACCAGGGAGGCTTTGATGAATGAGGTAGGAACGGAGGGAAATGTATTTATGATTGCCTTTATAGACGCCGAGCCGGCGGGCTATGTAAGACTGAGGGAAGGCAGCTCCAGACCGGAATTCGAAAATAAATCTTGCCTCGAAATAGCAAGAATATATGTTATCAATAAAATGATTGGAAAAGGTGTCGGCAGTGAACTAATGCAGAAATGTATTGACGTGGCGACAGAAGGAAACAAAGAGTTACTGTGGTTAGGTGTCTGGAAAGAGAATACGGTGGCCATTGATTTTTATAAACGATGGGGATTTGAAATATTCGGAGAGCAGGATTTTTTGCTGGGAAATGATTTGCAGAAAGACTGGTTGATGAAGAAAGAGGTTTAAGGTTTAATGGTTTAAAGGTTTAAGGTTGAAGGTTTAAAGGTTTTAAGGTTTAAAGTTAAAGGTTGGAGGTAGAAGGGTAGCAAAAAGTCTTCCATCGGAATTCGCTTTTCGAATTTCGGATTTCTTTATTCGAATTTATTCGGAGGTTGTTTCTTGGAACGTAAGTTGAAATTTATCTGACATTGTCGGTAAAATGAAGTGTTGACCAATTCAGGTTATGAGAACAAGACTTAAAATATGCTGTATTTCTTCTATCGAAGAAGCGAGGCTTGCTATTCAACACGGAGCTGATGCACTGGGATTGGTAGCCAGGATGCCCAGCGGTCCCGGTCCGATTTCGGATGAGCTAATAGCAACGATCGCAAAAACCATTCACCCGCCAATTGCTTCTTTTTTATTAACCTGTGAACAATCATCTGCTGCCATCATTGAACATGTAAAAAGAACGGGAGTGAACACCGTGCAAATAGTGGATGAATTAACTGATGGAAAGTATGAACATATACGCCAGAAATTGCCCTATGTTAAGATCGTGCAGGTAATTCATGTCACGGGTGAAGAGAGCATTGGCCAGGCAATGGGTATACAACAGTTTGCAGATGCAATATTATTAGACAGCGGTAATCCGAAGGCGGCTGTCAAAACGCTTGGTGGAACCGGAAATGTACATAACTGGGAAGTAAGCCGCGATTTGGTCAGATCGGTTAATGTTCCTGTATTTCTTGCCGGGGGTTTGAATGCGGGCAATGTGAAAGAAGCGATTGAAAAGATAAGACCCTTTGGAGTTGATGTTTGCAGCGGTGTAAGGACAGAAGGCAGGCTGGATCCCATTAAACTAAAAAATTTCATCGAGGCTGTACATTCATTTTCGAAATGATGCAGCAATGACAAGCAGGGAAAAAATGATCAGGACGCTGTATTCAACACCTCCGTTCTGGTATTCTACAACAAACCATCCGTTGGGTGCGTGCACGAGGATGATGCCGTTTATAATTTCAATGATAAAAACAGCCGCTATCCATTTTACAAAATAACCGCCAGCCATGGTTAGCCCGCCGGCAACCCACAAGAATGCGAAGCAATACAAGCATACGACCCGGGCCTATCAAAGGGAAAGTTCTCATAGGTCTTTAGCGTTAATGATGACACTATTGCCTTTTTTTCACAATAGTGGCGATTATTTTTTCTGCATGTTCTCTCGAATTCTCAATAAACAATCGGTGGGTATTCATACCTCCGCAGATCACGCCGGCAAGAAAAATATCTTTGACATTCGTCTCGTGCGTCTGTTCATCGATCAGCGGCGACTTCACTTCATCATCTGAAAGTTGAATACCCATACTTCGTAAAAAAGCCAGGTTGGGCTGATAGCCGGTCATCGCAATTACCTGGTCATTCGCGAGAGTCAACGGACCTTCAGGCGTTTCAATATCCACTTCCTTCTCACGGATCATTTTTACTGTTGAATTGAAGTATGCCCTGATCGAGCCTTCTTTGATCCTGTTGATGATGTCTGGTCTTACCCAGTATTTTACCCGTTCACCTATCTGCGGTCCGCGGATGACCATCGTTACTTCCGCACCTTTGCGCCAGGTTTCGAGTGCCGCATCGACCGCTGAATTCATGGCGCCGACCACGATCAGTTTTTGAAAGGCATAAAAATGAGGATCCTTATAATAATGTGTGACTTTAGCAAGATCTTCGCCAGGAACCTTTAGCAAATAAGGAATATCATAAAAGCCGGTTGCGATGATAATATGATCCGCCGTATAAACAGCCTTTTTAGTAGTAACATTAAACAGTGATCCGGCTGGTCGGTGGCTACCGCCTCCGAGCTCCTGACTCTGGCCTCCCGCCTGCCATTCCCAAACTTCAGCGTCCCGACTCCCGCCTGCCAACTGCCGACTGTCAACTGACAACTGCCGACTCTCAACTGAAACGACCTCTTCAAATAAATGAATATTCACCTGGTACGATGTGGCTACCCTCCGGTAATACTCCAATGCTTCAGGCCTTGTAGGCTTTGCATTAATGGAAACAAATGGCACCCTGCCGATCTCCAATCGTTCCGAAGTGGAAAAAAAAGTCATGTTCACCGGGTAATTGTATAAGGAATTGACGAGGCAGCCTCTTTCAAGGATAAGATATTTTAATCCTGCTTTTTGCGCTTCGATCGCACAAGCCAGCCCAATGGGCCCGCCACCAATGATGATTATTGGAAAGTATGTCGACGCCATGTGGACAAATATAAGATTAAGCCTATAGCAGAAGTGTGAAAAGGCCTACAGGATTTTATTACTTTTATATCAACCGGAACTGAACTGCTATGAGAATACTTATTGGGCTGTTAATTCCTTTCGTCATTCTCGTTGCCTGCCGCAATGGTGAAAAAAGCGCTCCCCAAGTTGATCAAAGAAAAAATAGCAATGTTGATAGCAATGCGGGCAATAATGACACCATCAGAAAGACCGATCGCTCATATACCTGGTCGAAGAAAGAACAAAACAAGTTTCTGAAAGACTGTGAAGATGGGGGAGAGCATCATCTTACCGCTGAAAAACTGAAAGATTTTTGTGCCTGCATGCTTCTGCATTCCCAGGATTATTACCCATCGTATAGTGATATGGAAAAGAAGAGTGATGAGGCTGATGATACTTCAATATTTGCAGCTTGTTCTGACTTTCTCGACGAAGACGACGACTAGATTACGCTAGGTAGAACACGGATAACACGGATCAGATGGATCAACACGGATTTTATCTGTGAAAATCCCTTTAATCAGTGTAATCCGTGTTCCACTTTTTCTTCCCTGCATTTCATACCAGAGATAGAACACAGATAACACGGATCAAATGGATCAACACGAATTTTATCTGTGAAAATCCCTTTAATCAGTGTAATCCGTGTTCCAAGGCGGCTTTTAGGTTTTATCCGGCCACTCGCTTATTTTTGCTCCTCTTAAAAAGCATTTCATAAAATGGGAAGATCAATTTCATATCGTGAAGGCCTGCGTGAAGCAATGAATGAAGAAATGAGAAGAGATGACCGCGTTTTTTTGATGGGCGAAGAAGTTGCCGAATATAATGGAGCTTATAAAGTCAGCCAGGGCATGCTGGCGGAGTTTGGACCCAAACGTGTGATCGACACTCCGATTTCTGAACTGGGTTTTACCGCTCTTGCGGTTGGGGCGGCGCAAAATGGCCTTCGCCCAATCGTTGAATACATGACCTGGAATTTTGCTACACTGGCCATAGACCAAATCTTAAATACGGCTTCTAAAATGCTTGCAATGAGCGGGGGACAGGTAACTTGCCCGATTGTTTTCAGGGGTCCCAATGGCTCTGCCGGACAGCTTGGGGCTCAACACTCTACTGCCTTCGAGGCGCTGTATGCCAATATTCCGGGTCTTAAGGTTGTTTCTCCAAGTAACAGCTATGATGCCAAGGGTTTATTGAAGCAATCTATCCGATACGAAGAGGACCCCGTCATTTTTATGGAAGCCGAAGTTTCTTATGGCGAAAAAACTGAGGTGCCTGATGAAGAGTATTATATTGAATTGGGGAAGGCTGATGTAAAAAGATCTGGCGATGATGTTACGATCGTTTCCTTTAATAAAATGATGAAAGTTGCATTGGGCGCCGCTACCGAGTTAGAAAAAGAAGGTATTAGTGCTGAAGTAATCGATTTACGTACGATAAAGCCTCTGGACGTCAAAACGATCCTTGAAAGTATAAAGAAAACAAACCGGCTGGTCATTGTGGAAGAGCAATGGCCCTTTGCTTCTGTTTCTTCCGAAATAACTTACCAGGTACAAAAAGAAGGTTTTGATTACCTCGATGCACCCATCCGGCGGATTACTGCGGCGGATGCACCGTTGCATTATGCTCCCAACCTGGTGGCGTTGGCACTACCTGATGTTGGACGAACAGTAAAATTGGTAAAAGAAGTAATGTATCTTAATAAATAAGCTAAACATTGATTCTCATAGGAAGCCCGTCCGGACTGCGTTCTGACGGGCTTTGTTTTGCCCGGAGGCATCGTAAAAATACTATGATAATTTTTTTTAGTTCCTTGCATCTTTCTGCAATTAAAACAGCATCTTTGTTATGGTTTTTCATAGGATATTGGATTTTAAAACGAGGCTGGATTTCTATCCGGCCTCTATTTTTTTGTTGAACCTCAGCCGCCATAAACATTAAAACTATCCTTACTATCATTAATGTTTCCTCTCTACAGTAGTTCCGGCTCACTGCTTCTCCTTAAATTTGCCGCCTAAACCAAATTTGTAATGCCCGACATCTTGATCATTGACGATGAAAAAGCGATACGTAAGACGTTAAGCGAGATCCTTTCATTCGAAGGCTATAAGATTGAAGAAGCCTCAGACGGCGAAGAAGGTTTGAAGAAATTCAAGGAGAAATCCTATGACGTAGTGCTTTGCGACATTAAAATGCCGAAACTGGATGGGATCGAATTTTTGCAAAAAGCAGGCGAAAGCAACGCCGATATCCCGATTATCATGATCTCGGGGCACGGCAATATTGAAACAGCAGTCGAAGCTGTTAAGAAAGGTGCCTATGATTACATCTCAAAGCCGCCGGATCTTAACAGGCTTTTGATCACGATTCGCAACGCGATGGAAAAGAACAGCCTGGTGACCGAAGCCAAGGTGCTGAAAAGAAAGGTATCAAAGGTGCAGGACATGGTAGGACAATCTGCCCCTATTGTCAAAATAAAGGATACGATAGAAAAGGTAGCTGCTACCGATGCCAGAATAATGATCACCGGTGATAATGGCGTAGGTAAAGAATTAGTGGCCCGGTGGATTCATGAAAAGAGTAACCGTGCTTCCAGTCCATTGGTCGAGGTCAATTGTGCGGCTATACCGACAGAGCTTATCGAAAGCGAATTATTTGGTCATGAAAAAGGATCATTTACTTCTGCTATCAAACAAAGGATTGGGAAATTTGAACAAGCCAATGGCGGTACACTTTTCCTGGATGAAATAGGGGATATGAGTTTGAATGCACAGGCAAAGGTGTTGCGGGCTTTGCAGGAAGGAAAGATAACAAGAGTGGGAGCCGACAAAGATATCAATGTGGATGTTCGTGTCATAGCGGCTACCAATAAAGATCTTTTGAAAGAAGTGGATGCGAAAACATTTCGCCTGGATCTTTACCATCGGTTGAGCGTTATTATCATTCATGTGCCTTCCCTCAACGAAAGACGCGATGATATCCCGATCCTGGTAGACCAGTTTCTCGAAGACATTTGCACTGATTATGGCATTGCTAAAAAAACAATGGACAATGATGCGATCAGTTTATTGAAGGATTATGACTGGACCGGAAATATTCGTGAACTAAGAAATGTGGTGGAACGGCTTGTCATACTTTCTGCAAAAGAAATCACGGCAGAAGATGTAAAGAATTATGTATTGCCAAGGTAGCGTCAGGTTTATGTTGTAAAGTTGTTTCAATATTTATAGTTGCCATTTACCGTCAATAATGAACCATTCACCGCCTTTTGCAAAACTTTCAGGTATATAATTTTAATAAACAGATTATTCCGATAATTTTGTCGGCTATAAAATCAGGCTCATGCCATTACAACATTTACTGGTCATCTATCTAATCGGCACTTTACTTGTTTTTCTGCCTTCGTTTGGTTTGGCAAAGCTTTTTGAAAAGGTTGGCGTGCCTGCATGGAAAGCATATGTTCCATTTTATAATACCTGGGTGATGCAGGATATCGCCAAAAGGCCAAAGCATTGGGTGTTCTGGCAATTTATCCCTGTCGTCGGTTGGTTCATCACTCCCGGAATTTTTATTGAATTTTCCAAAGTGTTCGGTGTATTCTCACTGCGTCAGCATACAATGGCATCGTTGTTTCCTTTTTTCTATTTCCCATGGCTTGCCAACCAAAAGACCCTGAAGTTTATCGGGCCGGAAGCCGTTAAAAAGCATAAAAAGAAGGGCTGGAGGGAGTGGGTCGATGCGGCCATCTTTGCGATAGTAGCAGCCACATTGATCCGCACATTTATTTTTGAAGCCTATACCATTCCTTCGGGATCGATGGAAAAAACATTGCTGATAAGAGACTTTCTTTTTGTCAGTAAATTAAGTTACGGGCCAAGGATTCCCAATACACCGTTGTCGGTTCCTTTCGTGCACAACTATTTGCCGGTATTCAACAATAAATCTTATTCAGAGTTGATCAAACTGCCGTATATAAGATGGTTCGCCACTTCGCCCAAAAGGGGAGATGTTGTGGTATTCAATTTTCCTGCAGGAGATACTGTGATTCATGCCACCGGTTTTGAATCTGCGGTTCCCTATTATGACATCAAACGCAAAAACCTGTTGCCTCCGCCAAACAACCAGGTTTATTATTCAGTTGGCGATCAAACTTATTCAATCAGTGCCCCGGAAATTTTGAATGACCCGGTAAATTATCCGATTGTTGTTCATCCTTCCGACAAAACAGACAATTATATTAAGCGTTGCGTCGGTGTCGGCGGAGATACGATTGAAATAAGAGATTGTGAAGTTTATACCAATGGCGTTAAGCAGGAACTCCCGGCTTATTCCGTGTTGAATTATACTGTGATTACCTCTACCCAGGCTTTTGATCCTGACACCATGAAAGACGAGTATGGTGTGGATGCGGACAAAGGGGAATACAGTCCCACCGGAAAACCGAATGAATACAGGATGTTGCTGACGGGAAAGGCAAAAGAAAAAATGTTGAAGAATGGGTTTGCCAAAAGTATAGTAACCGATAGAACTTCCGGAGGTGATGTTTTCCCATATGACACCGTTGCCGCGCACAAAAAATGGTCTGTTGACAATTTCGGGCCGCTATGGATACCTAAAAAAAATGAGGTGCTTACACTAACGCCGGAAAATTATACAATTTATGAAAGAGCGATAAGGGTGTATGAAAAGAACGATTTCTATATTTCGAATGGTAAGTTCATACTGAATGGAAAAGAGGTAACGGCATACACTTTCAAAATGAACTATTATTGGATGATGGGAGATAATCGCCAGGGTTCGCAGGACTCCAGGTTCTGGGGTTTTGTTCCGGAAGATCGGATTGTCGGTAAAGCATGGATGATTTGGTTTAGCTGGGAAAATGGACCGAGATGGAAAAGACTGTTCAACATTGTAAAATAATTTCACCGGCGGCATCACAATAATCTCGGTCTGACCGTCGGGCAGGAATAATTATTAATCAATAATTATTAATTATTCGACTATGAAGGAAAAGAAATTTGAATTTCAGTATGAAGTGTATGATGATGTTGGTGAACTAAAGAAGGAAGACGCTGAATTACTCGCCAAAGCGAGAGCTGTGACCAAACAGGCTTATGCGCCTTATTCCAATTTTTTCGTGGGTGCTGTCGCAAAATTAAAAAATGGCCAGACAGTATCCGGAACCAACCAGGAGAATGCTTCTTATCCTGTAGGTATTTGCGCGGAAAGAGTTTTACTTGGCAATGCGGCCACCAACTATCCCGGGATCAGTATTGATACCCTGGCTATCAGTTATGATAGTAAAGATGTGCCCAGTGACCATCCTATTTCACCCTGTGGCATGTGCCGCCAGGCATTGCTTGAATACGAAACAAGAACGGAGAATCCAATTCGGGTGATTTTGGCGGGTCAACAAGGAAAGATATATGTAGTCAGTACAATAAAGTTCCTGCTGCCTTTTGCATTTACACCGGAAGAATTGTTGTGAGGAATCGCTGGTTGGATGAAAGTGAACCCAAAAAATCCGAAAAATTAAAAATGCGAAATTCGAAATAGCTGATCCCGATGAAACGACTTTTTCGGATTTCGAGCTTATGATTTCGAATTTTGAGGTAATTCAAATTAGAACAACGTCTGTACTCCATGCGCAATCTTCATCTCATGTTCCAACAACCATTTCTTTCGCCATAGTCCCCCACCATAACCAACCAGCGTTTTATCAGAGCCAATAACGCGGTGGCAGGGAATGATAATGGCTATATTATTTTTTCCATTGGCCGCCGCTACGGCACGGGTTGCTTTGGGATCCCCTGTTTTTATAGCCAGGTCCAGGTAACTGATCGTTTTACCGAAGGGAATAGAAGCTAATTCATTCCATACCTGTTTTTGAAAGACGGTTCCTTCCTGATTCAGCGGCAGATCAAAGAACCTTTTTTCACCATTAAAATATTGAATCAGTTGTTCTATGCATTGAATGATCATAGGCGGCAAATGCTTTTTATTGCCGACGCTTTTCTCGCTTGTGTCATGGAAACTGACTTCAGAAATATAATCTGCAGTGCCTGTAATTTTCAGTAACCCGACCGGCGAATGATAATATGTTGTAAAATTCTCAGCCAATCTTCATCCCGTTTATTACCGGGTTGCCCGGTTGCAATAAAATTACGTCTTTGTTTTCATCATATACCCCCAGCACGAGACATTCGCTAATGAATGTAGCGATTTGTTTCGCCGGAAAGTTAACCACCGCAATAACCTGCCTGTTTATCAATTCTTCCTTTGAATAATGAGCGGTTACCTGTGCCGATGATCTTTTGATTCCAAGTTCGCCAAAATCAACCGTCAATTTGTAAGCAGGCTTCCGGGCGCCGGGAAATTCATTTGCTTCTATGATCGTTCCCACCCGCATATCGATTTTTTCGAAATCATTCCAGCTGATCACATCCATATCATTTGCTTTGCTTTATCCGGCGATTAAAATTAGAATATATTCATTCAAATATAGCCCTCACCGTTCGATTTGTAATTAGTGCAGACTTCATATTTTTTTAAATGCAACACCTGATATGCTTAATGCTAAAGGCTGAATGCTCAAGGCAGAAAAGCTGCTGGCATTTAGCGTTACGCATTTGCATTCAGCTTTATGCATTCAGCGTTACGCGTTCAGCTTTCAACTTCAAGTTTTTTTTGCCTGTTCTTCAGTTCATCCTACCTTTTGACCAAATTATCTGCCTGTGAATCCAGGAAATTACAGGGCAATTGGAAGCCCGAATTTTTGCAACTAAGAAATCATTGTATTAGTTATATTGCATGAATGTAAAGGATTTAAAAAATAAAAGTTTGCGATATGAAAAATAAAAAAGAATTCAGCGCTTCACGTCGCCGGTTTATCCGTAACTCGGCCATTGCCGGGAGTGGATTTTTTATTGTACCACGTCATGTACTTGGGCGTGGTTATGTAGCGCCGAGTGACAAGCTGAATATAGCCGGTATCGGTGCCGGTGGCAAAGGTGAAAGTGACCTGTCAGAGTTTGCCAAAAGCCCCAATGTAAATATCGTCGCCCTTTGCGATGTAGACGACCGCCAGGCCAAAAAATCGAGAGAGAAATACCCCAAAGCTCCTTATTACAAGGACTTCAGGGAAATGCTGAGTAAGGAGAAGAATAATATCGATGCCTGTTCAATATCCACTCCTGATCACACACATGCCGTAGCGACACTGGCCGCCATGCAACTGGGTAAACATGTTTATACCCAAAAACCATTAACACATGATATTTATGAGGCCAGGACATTGACGGAGGCGGCGAAGAAATATAAAGTTGTAACGCAAATGGGCAACCAGGGCGGATCAGGCGACGGAGTAAGGCAAACCAAGGAAATGTATGATGCGGGAATGATCGGAGATGTTTACGAAGCACATGCCTGGACAAACAGGCCGGTATGGCCCCAGGGAATACCGACGCCATCGGGAAAATTTGACGTACCGGCGGAATTGAACTGGGATCTTTGGCTGGGGACGGCAAAAAATATTGACTACAATCCCGCTTATTTGCCGTTTAATTGGAGAGGTTGGTGGGCATTTGGAACAGGTGCATTGGGCGATATGGCCTGTCATATCATGGATCCGATTTACAGGATATTGCCGATTGATTATCCCGATTCAGCCGAATGTAGTGTCAGCAATGTTTGGAAAAATATGTGGTCAGAAGGAAATTTTGTTGATAGCTGCCCCCCTTCATCTATCATTCATTTGAACTATCCAAGGAAAGACGGCAAAGGAAATATAAAAATATCATGGCATGACGGAGGTCTGCTGCCGCCGCGTCCGGATGAATTATTACCTGGGGAAGATTTTGGCAACTGGGATGGCGGTGTGTTATTCGTTGGCACAAAAGGAAAGTTATTGGCTGATTGTTACGGGGCCAACCCAAGATTACTTCCTACTAAACTAATGAAGGAAAAAACAATGGCGGCGCCGACGTTGAAACGGGTTCCGGAAGGACATTATATACAATGGGTCAATGCATGCATTGCCGGTTATGGTAAAGGACAAACAAGTTCGCCATTTGAATATGCAGGACCATTTACAGAAAGTATACTAATGGGAAATCTGGCTATCCGGAGCTGGATGATGTTAAACCCAAAAGCGAAAGGCTGGGGCGATAAATATCTTGGTCGTAAAAAATTATTGTGGGATGCAAAGAATATGAAGATCACAAACTTTGATGAAGCTAATCAATTTGTAAGAAGAGAATACAGGGATGGATGGAGCCTGATGCTATAAGAAGTTAAAGGTTTAAAAGGGTTAACGTGTAATAGTCTGGAATCCGAAATCTCAGGCTTGAAATCCGAAAAGTCTTTCATCGGGATCGACTATTTCGAATTTCGGATTTTCGATCTTTCGGATTTTTGCAACTTGAGTTGAAACTTATCAGACATTGTCCGTAAGATGAAGTGTTGACTAATTCAGTTAAATGTTATCTCAGGTAGCTCCGGAGCATCCAGGCCATCTTTTCATGTTGTTTTAAAAGCCCCGTAACAAAATCACTGCTGCCGATGTCTTTATATTTTTCGTCAAAGTCTTTGATCATTTTACGCAATTTGTTGATCAGTACTTCATGATCTGAATCCAAGTTTGCGATCTGCGAAGCCTGGTCAGTTGGCGCCGGAGGTTCTTCAAGACTGGCAAGCTTAATAATTTCTTTCAGGCGGCCTTCTGCAAAATGGCCGATGGTGCGGATGCGTTCTGCTATTTCATCAATTATTTCCGCTAATGCTGTGTATTGTGATTCGTACAATTTATGAAACTCCATGAAACTCGGACCTTCAATACTCCAGTGATAATTTCTTGTCTTATTGTAAAGAATGTGTTCATCAGCGAGTAATTGATTAAGAGACATAGCCACCGCCTGGCGGTTCTTTTCTGTGATTCCAATATTTACTTTCATACAAATTCAATTTGTACAAAATTACGGGCATTGATTCAACGTAAAGATGATAAAAATCAGTCGAGGAGCTTAGACAGGTCAATCAACTCATGTTTTTTGTGAACGTCTTTGTCAGATTCAAAACATTTGCTGAATTCTTCCAGCAGTTGCCGGATGACCTTCTTATTTGACTGTGGCTTGAAATACGTTCCGGCAGGAGGAATAGATACACGCTTGAAATAATTATCAACGTCCTGGTGCGTAAAGACCTGTCCGGATGTAGGATCGATAAAGAACTCAATTTTATGATAGGGGTTGGGAAGGTTTTCCTCTGAGTAGCCGGGTTTGAAATAAGCAATAATAAACTGTTTGGGTATATTAATTGCCCGTACGGGAATATCCAATAGTTCACAAAGCAGGAGATAAAGAATCCCATTGGCGATCTGGTTACCTCTTTTAGCTTCTAATGTTTTATGCAAAAGGAATTCATTGGGTTCCTTATAATTTGTTTCATTGCCTTTGAGGCCATAATAGCTGTACAAAATACTGGTGACGATATTGACCTGTTCTAATGGAGTAAGGTAATTGTTCAACTCAAGCCAGATGTTGCGTCGAACTTTTTCTATTTCCTGAAGTACAGATGTGTTGGTAAGATCAGGATATTGGAATTTGCATACGTGCAAAGCGCCAATCATCAGGTCATGATGACCGGATAGGTTCCATTGACGGAATTCTTCGGTAAGGTCGCGGTAGTGCAGACGGTGGATCAGCAATTCAATTCTTTCCTGAGTTTGCTCGTCCGGGGTAGTCTCCCACAGGTGCTCCAGGTTGGGGATGATAGGTTTGCCATAATCCACGATCTTTTGTGATACAGCGTCAAACACCTCCTGATCCGGATCATCGATTAAAAGAAATAATGCAGACAACTCTCTGTTGTTTTCCATCGTAAAGATTATCACACAATTTATACCAATGGTGGTCAAACAAAATAGCTAAACTTTTCCACAGGTGGTAATATATACGCGGAAGGCTGACCTGAATTGAGTATTGGTACTCAAAAAATAAAGAAAGATTACTTCTTCCTGGTGGCTACCACCATCCAGTCCCACGGAGCGGGATGCTGAAGCCAGGATGGGGGTTTTAAAAATTCAGTCCTCCAGTTGTATTCTATCTTTTTACACGCTTCCATCTTAAAGCCATGGAAAGACAATAATAGTGACAACTCTTCTTGTAGATAATGTTTGGTGGCAACGCTGTCTATTTCCGCGTTCCCCTGTTGAATGTTGCGATATCTTTTGATTGCTTCTTTACCTGACAGTTCTCCTTTGAACAATTCTTTGTCAATCTTCCATCGATTTTGGATAATCCTTGTCAGCAACCAGGATTCCAGCGAAGGGATCACTAAGATCAGCTTTCCATTTTTTTTCAGACAGGAAAAAAGATTATTAAAGAAAGCTGTTCTTTTTTTAAGTGAATCACTTAGCACGGCATTAATACAAACAGCAACATCGCATTTTGGCAATTCAATGGTTGTGGCGGACAAATCTATCCGCAGGTATTCTATATTGGTAAACTGGTCATTGTTCTTTTTAGCGATCGCAAGATTCTTTGCGGATATATCTGCCGCAATTACTTTTTTAAAAGCGTGAGATAACAAGGGTAACCATTTGCCTACCGCACAACCGGCGTCAATCACTGTTTTATTGCGTGAGGCGATCTTTTTAAGGGCTGAAAGTATGATGGCCTTTTTATCGTTCTGCAATACATCGAAAATCTCTTCGTTGTAGGCTGGTGCAATTTTCTCCCAATAATTTCTCTGCATCTGGTTTAATTATTAC
>JANWHX010000115.1 GCA_025450235.1 Chitinophagaceae bacterium
GTGGCTCCTTCGCAAATATGCAGGTAAGCCGGATTCACATCTCCTGCCGCGAAAGAAATAAACTGACGTGCATGTATCGGTTGAATACCTACAGGTGTCATCGCACTGCTGAGTGTATTCTGAATACTGTCGAGATCAATATCAAGACCGGTTAACGTATCTTCTGCGAAACTGGTAGAATGCGCCACTGCCTGCATAAACGTTCTTTTCTCATGAACAAAAATATCTTCAAACGTTATGCAATCAATAAATGGATTATTGACGATGTCGACCCATACATTTTGCTGGATATAATTCTCATGCAATCCTATTACACAGTATTTCTGGAGATAACCATCTTCTTCAGCGTACCTGAAAGAATTGCCGCTATGCCTTCCCTCCATAGGCCGGTAATCTGCATGAGCATCCAGGTTGATGCAATTGATCTGGGCCAGCGGCGTAACGCCTGCCTTATGCCATCCTTTAGCGGCGCCTTTGATCAGGGGATAAGAATTGTTGTGCCCGCCCCCGATGACTATAGGGATCTTTTTTGTTTCAGTGATTAGTTTTGCCAGTTGTTCCACTTCTTCGTCAATCGAATTTACAGCATGACGATACGCCTCGATCCGCTCATCATCGCCTTTCGCCGTCCTGTCTATCAGAGATTGCATATCGCCAAAATCAAAATGCCCAAGAAGTAAGACTTCATTGCCATCGAAAAAATCGTTGCTTTGAATATTCAGAAAACTTTGCAGAAATGGTATCCACAATGTATCCGCCCCGCCGATGCCAAAATTTCCTTTGGCTCCGAGGTCTTCAGGTACACCGAATAAAATATATTTTGCTGTTGAACTGGTTAATGATCTGTTGAGATCATTAACATCTTTTATCACTTGCAGGCGCTCCCCCAGTTTTGTTTCAAAGCGGCGGATCCTGGTCAACGAAAGCAGATCTTGCTTGTTGTAGATCTTGAGATGGCGCAGCGCGGTTACCTTATGGTCAACCGATAAAGGTTTTGCTTCAAGTTTTTCCATCATATGAAGTAGATATTCTACTTTAAAGCTATGATATTATTCTTTATCCAGATTCACCGGGTAGTTTTAAATTCTTGCGGCGGTATTGGGCTAAAGCCAGCATTGGGATTGCTTTTATTGCCACGCCCTTAAGGGCGTGGCAAATAAATACATTTATGTCTCGGGGCTTTAGCCCAACCTGGCCATACAATAGAGAATCATAGATCCCGGTCATACCCCTATCTTTTGATTTACCAGCTGAAGGATCTCTGTTTCCATAGCAATTGCTTTCTTCTCAATGGCTTTTCCTTTCGTAATAATATCCTGCACAAAACTCTTGTCATCATAGGTTGCGGCATTGATGCGGACATTCATGAATGCACCTATTACAGAACTTCTGGCACATAATGCCCCAACACCGGCATCGGAAACAGAATTCGGATTGCCTATATCGGCCATTGCTTTGATGACTTCCATGCTGTCATACGATGCCTGCATTACTTTAAACGGGACCTCGATAGCAAATTTTGTCGCTTCCTGTATGGCTTTACTGCGTATTGCTTTTTCTTCATCGTTCGATTTAGGCATTCCAAATGCAGTCATGACCTGGTTGAATGCTTTTGTATCGGCATCGACCAGGCGGAGCAATTCATCTTTGAATAGCTGACCTTTTTCCGCCCAGTTTCCAAATTCTTCCCACCGATCATCCCATCCCTTTTTATGGGAAGAAAGATTAGCCACCATAGTTCCAAGCGAAATCCCAAGCGATCCTACATACGCAGCAATCGAACCACCACCCGGCGCAGGGCTTTCACTTGCCGTTTCATTTGCAAAGTCATTTAATTTCATATTTACAAGCCTGGCTTTCTCATTCAGCATATATTCAATAATTTTTTCTTCGGGTTTAAATGGATAAAGTTCATCAAGACCCATTGACTTCACAGCGATCTTTATCAACTCATTTTCCGACACACCGGCTGAGCGCTGTTGTTTTTTTAAAAAGTATTTTCCTGCATCCAGCATCGCTTTCAACGGAATTAAACCAACCAGCTCGCTTCCCGTAACCCTCATACCTCTATCTTCCGCTTTCCTGCACACTTCATCAAATGCAATATGAACAGGAGTAACATTGATATTGGTGAGATTAATGCTTATTTGTGCAATGCCGTATTCTTCAATATACCACCCAATTGCTTTCACACATTTTAGTGTGCCGGGTTGTACGATTTCCCGGCCTTGTTCATTTCTTATTTTTCTGCCTGCTTCACGAACATCAAAGGCAATGGCATTGGCCCGACGTGTTGATGTAGTATTGAGGTTGACATTATAGGCGACCAAGAAATCCCTGGCCCCAATAACAGTTCCTCCTCTTTTTGCGTCAAATTCTGCTGGTCCAAAATCCGGCTTCCACTGTGGCTCTTTTATCTTCTTAAAAAAGCCCTCATATTCTCCTGCCCGTATAATCGAAAGATTGCAACGGCTCTTATCCGGTTGAGCGGATTCATACAAGTAGACAGGTACCTTCAATTCTTCTCCAACCCTCTTTGCTAACCGCTGCGCATACGTTGCTGTTTCTTCCATCGTAATATTAGCAACAGGTATCAACGGGCACACATCCGTGGCACCCATTCGCGGGTGTGCTCCTTTGTGTTTGCTCATATCAATCAGCTCACCTGCTTTTTTTATGGCTAAAAACGCTGCTATCACGACACGTTCAGGGTTACCGACGAAAGTAACGACAGTACGATTTGTCGCTTTTCCCGGATCTACATTCAATAACCTGACACCTTCAACGGATTCGATTTGATCAGTGATCTGTTTGATGATATTAAGATCGTTTCCTTCGCTGAAATTGGGAACACATTCGATGATTTGTTGCATGCACCTGGTATTTGTGCTGCTAAGGTATTATTTGTGGAGCTAATTAATTTGACATGGTATTTACTGGTAAACAGTTATTTCTTATTTAAATACAGGACCTGTTTCATTTTTACTGACAAAAATAAATAATAAAAACCCCCGCGAATTCTCGCAGGGGCTTATCTTAGATCCGTAATAAATTCATTATAAATCCACGCAATCCGCGATTACTTGCTTTTCTTAAATCCATTATAAATCCTCGCAATCCGTGATCTACTTAACTTCTTCATACGGCACATCCGTCACATCTTCCGCACCAGACCCAGCAGTCTGTCCACTTGTTCCGCCATTCTGTTGTCCAGCATTACCACCGGGCTGTGCTCCCGGCTGTCCGCCTTGCTGCTGCGTGTTATAAATATCCTGGCTGGCTGCCGTCCATGCGGCATTCAATTCAGCCATTGCTGTATCAATAGTCGGCAGATCCTGTGCCTTATGTGCTGTCTTTAATTTCTCAACAGCAACTTCAATAGCAGTTTTCTTTTCGGCCGGTATCTTTTCGCCGTATTCCTTCAATTGTTTTTCTGTCTGGAACACCAGGCTATCCGCCAGGTTGAGCTTATCTACTTTTTCACGTTCAGCCTTATCAGTTGCTTCATTAGCCTTTGCTTCAGCTTTCATCTTTTCTACTTCTTCCTTGCTTAAGCCGCTTCCTGCCTCAATATGTATCTTTTGTTCCTTACCCGATCCTTTATCTTTTGCGGTCACATGTAAAATCCCATTGGCATCGATGTCGAAAATCACGTCGATCTGGGGTACACCTCTGGGCGCCGGTGGAATTCCATCGAGGTTGAATATTCCAAGGCTCTTATTATCTTTTGCCATCGGCCGTTCCCCCTGCAATACGTGGATCTGCACACCCGGTTGATTATCGCTCGCAGTTGAGAACACTTCTGATTTCTTTGTCGGTATAGTTGTATTGCTGGGTATCAGGGTTGTCAATACACCGCCCATTGTTTCAATACCGAGAGAAAGCGGAGTGACATCCAACAACAATACATCTTTCACTTCACCGGTCAAAACAGCACCCTGGATAGCTGCTCCTATGGCTACCACTTCATCTGGATTAACTCCTTTATGTGGTTTCTTGCCAAAGAATTTCTCCACCATCTCCTGCACTTTGGGCATACGTGTACTGCCACCGACCAATATCACTTCGTCTATCTGGTTTTTACTTATTCCGGCATCATTCAATGCGGCTTCACAAGGTTTCAAACAACGGTTAAATAAATTATCCGCCAACTGTTCAAACTTTGCACGGGTGAGTTTTTTGACTAAGTGTTTCGGCACTCCGTCTACTGCAGTGATATAAGGAAGATTGATTTCTGTTTCTGAAGATGAACTCAATTCAACCTTAGCTTTTTCAGAAGATTCTTTCAAACGCTGCAAAGCCATCGGGTCCTTGCGAAGGTCGATCGCTTCTTCTTTCTTAAATTCATCCGCCAGCCAGTCCATGATCACTTTATCAAAATCATCTCCTCCAAGGTGTGTATCACCATTAGTTGATTTTACTTCAAACACTCCATCACCCAATTCAAGAACGGAAATATCGAAAGTACCACCGCCAAGGTCAAATACCGCGATCTTATGATCATGCTTGCCTTTATCCAAACCATACGCCAATGCGGCTGCTGTCGGTTCATTCACGATACGACGAACAGTCAGACCTGCGATTTCACCAGCTTCTTTTGTAGCCTGTCTTTGCGAGTCATTAAAATAAGCGGGAACCGTGATAACGGCCTCTGTTACTTCCTGGCCCAGATAATCCTCAGCCGTTTTCTTCATTTTCTGAAGTATCATCGCCGATATTTCCTGGGGCGTATAAAGCCTTCCATCTATGTCAATGCGGACAGTATTATTGTCACCTTTGGCTATTTTGTAGCTCCAGTGGCTTATTTCTTCAGTCACCTCATCATAGCGGCGGCCCATAAAACGCTTTATCGAAGAAATAGTGTTCTGCGGGTTGGTAATAGCCTGCCGTTTGGCCGGGTCACCCACTTTGCGTTCACCATTTTTCAGAAAAGCCACCACTGAAGGGGTCGTGCGACGGCCCTCATCATTGGCAATTACTACGGGCTCGTTACCCTCCATTACGGCAACGCAGCTATTGGTGGTTCCAAGGTCAATTCCAATTATTTTTCCCATATTTTATTTTCTCCTTTTTTCCCGCCTTTTGCGCGGACGATAAACACTTGTCAATCATTGTGCCGTTGCAAGAAAATGTGCAAAATTGTCAGATAATCATATTTAGCAATGTCACGATCATTTTAGTTGTCAGGCCAGATCGACCTGATTATCGTGGCCCAGTGGAGTGAATCCGCAAGCCGACCCTAAGCGATTTTGGAGGTATTCTGGCAAGTACTTTGTCAATTCGCTTTGATTCACCAGATTATGCTATTAAATTTAAGCCATAAACCAGGAAGAATGCATGCAATAATCGCTGTCAGAGAAGTGATTGCCATAGCTTTGTTGCTTTTGTTTTCAATTAACAATGAAGGCGTGGAGTCGACAAAGAACCCACGCGCAATTGAAGGTTCACATTCTGTTCTGGCTTCGAAGTTTGACTTAAACAGTATGCGTTTTGCCGGATCACCCGCTACACAGGCCCGTTATCTTCTTCGCAAGGTTTACTTCAAAGGAGTTTTAGGAGATAGCCTTACCATCCTGCCCCAGTTTCTTGACAGCCTGATGCTTGATATCCTACCCGTCATAACCAGGGATGAGCTTCGGAGGTATATTGCTGAAGAAAAAATTGATTCAATGCATATCGGCGGAGATATTAGCCGTCCGCTCAGCCAGACAAAAAGCGGGATCGTGGCCGGTTATTTTATTATTCATGATGCCAGCAACCTGATGAATCCCCCTTATAAGAGCTTCTCATCGTTAGTGAATAGCACGAAATGGTACCACAACCAGATCTGGCGACAAAAAAACTTCAAATGGGCGCATGCATTTATCAATCGTTTTGGCCAATCAATCACCTGCAATGATTTTGAAAAGCCGGTGTATGCAACAAAGTTTGAAAAGAGTGATAATAACCCGGATATTGGCGATACCTGTGTTGGCAATTTTATACATGTTGAAAATATCCAGCCACGACGCAGCTCGCGAAAAAGGCGGCCTTATAATGATGACATCGCAATAAGTCCCGGATTTACTGACAAGCAATATGAAAGACTGGCTCTCCTTTATCTTACTGCCAGCACGAGAAAGGAAGGATGGCTGATACCATCATTTCATGCGATCATTGACGAAGGAATAAAAGGTGCTCACCACGATCCACAGAATTTCGAATTAACGAAGTGGGTAATGGTGATGCAAAAGTTGTATCATCAAATCAAGATGTAGAAATAAAGTAACACAAAGTACCTTTAGGTTCTTTGCGCTCCCACTCAGATTTTCAACCCAACCTACTACCCAAATCAGCAATTTTCGAGAAATGTTTTCCGATGATGTAGCTTAGATTTGAAAAAATGCTGTTTATGGCTACTTCCATTTCCGAGAAACTGCGTATCAGGCCAAAGGATGTCCTTCTAACATTGAATGCACCTGCCGATTTCAAAAAAGGTTTAAAGGATTTGCCGGCAGGTGTTAAGATCTCTGATTCGGGCAACAATCATAACCAGGTTCACTGGTTCGTGCTCAACCAGGCTCAACTACAAAAAGAGCTCAGCAAAGTCATGAGATTGGTAAGACCAGACGTGATAGTCTGGGTATATTACCCCAAAGGGACATCCGGAATACAAACTGATCTTAACCGTGATAAAGGCTGGGACTGCCTGATGAAGGAAGGAGATAAATTGACATGGATAAGCCTTATTTCTTTTGATGATACATGGTCGGTGTTTGGTCTTCGTGCCAAGACGGAGGCCGATAAAAAGAAAGAAGCGCAGCCCAAGCCGGGAAGAGAGATTTTTAAATGGGTTAATGCTGCAAC